>JAEZID010000010.1 GCA_023416195.1 Pseudomonadota bacterium
CCACATCCCGACCTACGAGGCGAAGAAGGAGAACTGGCGCAACGCCATGCTGAACCTGAAGGGCGTTCTCGACCGCTACAACATTCCCTTCCCGGCGATCCCCGAGGTCGGCATCACCGGCGAGGAAGTCCGCGACGTCGACATGGACGAGATCATTCCCGTCTTCTGAGCGTTTTCAGAACATCGGCACCAACTGACGTACGGCCGGCAGGGCATCGCCCTCGCCGGCCGGATCTTCCGCACAAGAATCGGCCAAGAGCCTATCAACCAAGAGTCTAGGGAGGACTCGTCCGTGAGCCGCATCCGCCTCCATCCCTCGGGCCGCGACGTCGAATGCCGCGAGGGCGAGACCGTGCTTTCGGCGCTGGAGCAGGCCGGTTACGCGCTGCCCAACAACTGCCGCGCCGGGGCCTGCGGGGAATGCAAGGTCAAGGTGCTGAGCGGCCAGTTCGACCAGGGCATGGTGCTGGACATGGCGCTGTCCCAGGCCGAACGGAAGGACGGCTACGGCCTGATGTGCATGGCCAAGCCCATCTCCGATGAGCTGGTCATCGAGTACGGCACCGCCGACGCGCAGCCCAAGCTGTTCCCGCCGCGCGAAAACGTGCTGTTCATCGTCACCGACCGCATCCAGCGCACGCCCCGCATCGTGGAGCTTCTGCTCCGCCCGCTGGGCCAGCCGCTGCGTTATTGGCCCGGCCAGTATGTGATGCTGGGCGACGAGTCCGCCGGCATCCCGCCGCGCTGCTACTCCATCGCCAACGCGCCGCGCGCCGATGGGGAGATCGTCCTGCAGATCACCCGCGCCGAGGGCGGGGCGACCAGCATGTGGATCCACGACACGCTGAAGGTCGGGGAGATGGTGAAGCTGTCCGGCCCCTACGGCACCTTCATCGGCGACCCGTCGGTGGACACGCCGGTGCTGTGCATGGCGGCCGGTTCCGGCCTCGCGCCCATCCTGGCGCTGGCCGACGCGGCGCTGCGGCGCGGCTACCGCCAGCCGGTGACGCTGCTGTTCTCCGCCTGCACGGCCGACGACGTCTACGACCGCGGCCTGATGGCCTACTGGCAGGCCAAGCACCGGAACTTCAAGTTCCTGACCACGCTGACCCGCGAGCAGCAGGATGGTCTCTGTGGCCGCATCCCGGTCGTCCTGCCCACCCTGTTCAAGGATCTGTCGGCGCACAGCGTGTTCATCGCCGGCAGCCCCGCCTTCGTCGAAGACTGCGCCCAGGCCGCCAAGGCGCTGGGGGCACGGGACGAGCTGATCCATAGGGAAGGCTACGTTTCGCAAGCCATCCCGGTGGCCCCGCCAGCCGAGCGGCTCGTGGCCAACGGGTGAAGGGGCGTCCCTTCCATGGTCGGTTCCGCCGACCGGGCAAGGACGCGATAGACCCCACTGAACGCCCGGACCTCGCGGTCCGGGCGCTTTTTCGGTCGGGAGGCGGGTTCCCGGGCGCCGGAGCCCCGGCGATCAAAGGCGTTGGGCGATGGCCGCCGGGACTTCCCCTCTTTGGATGCGTTCCCAAAATTCGAGTGCGATGAATTTGCCGAGCGCGGCCAGTTCATCGCGCATGAGCGTGCGCTGCCGGACACGCGGAATGGCGGCCATCTTGCTCGACAGGAAGGCATCCTGCCCCGTCCAGACCGCGTAGATGTTCATCAGCGCATCGGCCTTCTTGTTGAACACCTTCTTGTCGGCGAAATCGCCTTTATCAGGATCGACCCAGACGCCCGGAATGGTTTGTTCCGGCACGCCCAGCCGAGACCGCAATGAATTGACGCTCTCGATGCGTCCGGCGGTCTTCGCCGTCACATGGCTCGGGTTGTCGGTGTAGGTGATCAGCGAGTTGGGAATGGCCGCTGTCATCAGCTTTTGCAGATCGCTGCCCCGCACGCCGAACTGGTCGGTCGCGTAATGCCGGTCAACGTTGAAGCTGCGCCCCTTGTTGCGGCGCTGACCCGCTTCCGCCTCAAGCCCCGCCCCCTTGGACAACTCCTGGAACACCTTGGCCGGCACGAGGAACGACCTTATCAGCGGTTTGTAGTTCGGATCCTGCACCTTGTACTTGTCGAACCATTTGCACGCGCGCAACGGCTGGCCGGCGTTGACCCACAGAATGGGATTGGCCTGGGTGCCGGTGTAGATCTTTATCGCCCCATTGACTTGCTGGATGTCCTTGTACTTGGTCGTCCCATCCTTCTCGACCTTTGCCTCTGACGCGACGGTCACGTACATCCGCACCGCCGGGCTGCCGCCGCCCTTGTCGCCTCCGAAAAACTCGTGCTCGACATAGCCGCGGTAGATCACACGGTTGAACTCGCCACCGCCCTGCCTGCCGCGCGGCTTTATCCGCGACGGCGCGACATAGCCGAAATGGCTGTGGCCGATCTCGGGCCGGGACGACGCCGTAACCGTCTTGCCGAAATTGAACAGCGACGCCTTTTCCGTCACCGTCTTGCTTTTGCCGAGGGCATCGAAATCGTCGGCGATCATTTGCGAAATGCGCGCCTGCGTCGCCCACGGGCCGATCACCGTTCGGACATAGTTGTCGAGGTCCTTGAAGGCTTGGCGCCGGGCCTGTTCCTCCGCCGACCGGCGCGCACGCCGGTCCATGATGATGTCACGGCTGCGGTACTTGTCCGGTTGGTTGCCCGTGCCGCGCTGACGCGCCTGCTGGATAACCGGCGATACGGCGGCCTGGGCCGTGAAACGCGGCCCGGGCGCGCCGCGGCCGAAGCCCCTCGCCGCATGGTCGCCCGCCCGGTCGGCCTCGGCCTCCAGCATCGCGTCCTGGACCACCGAAACCGTGCCGGCCGTGCCGCGCACCCGCCCTTGCTTCTGCTGCACCACATGCGCCAGCTCATGGCCCAGGAGGCGGCGGCCCTCGACCGTGTCGGGCTGGTAGCGGCCGGGAGCAAAATAGAGGTTCGAACCGACGGTGAACGCAATGGCGCCGATGCTTTGCGCCTGCGGGCCGACATGGATGCGCACATCGGTGAAGTCGGCCCCCAGCGCCCGCTCCATCTCACCGCGCACCCCCTCGGGCAGCGGAGAGCCGGGACCGTTGACGCGAAGCACGCCGGGATCGACGGTGAAGCGGTTGCTTCCCTTCGCCTGCGGCCTTTCCACCGCATGCTTTCCAAGAAAAGCACCCTGTATCACGCGCCCGAACACCCGCGCCCCCTGTGATGTTGCGGCAAAAGCATCTCATGGGCACCGGACGAGAGCAACGTTCGTTAAAGCGGACGCCGGTATGGGCTGCGCGTCACGCGCAGCCCTGTTCCTCGGCGATCCGACGCTCAGCCACCAGCCGTTCCATACCGCACCACCTCCTGGTCGATGGCGCCGAAGACGCTGTTGCCGGCCTCGTCGAACAGCTCGATCCGCACGCGGTCGCCGAAGCGCATGAAGGGGGTCTGCGGCTTGCCCGTCTCGATGGTCTCAATGGTGCGGATCTCGGCGAGGCAGGAATAGCCGACACCGCCCTGCCCCACCGGCTTGCCAGGCCCACCGTCCAGCTTGTTGGAGACGGTGCCCGACCCGACGATCGTTCCCGCCGCCAGAAAGCGCGTCTTCGCCGCGTGCGCCACCAGCGTCGGGAAGTCGAAGGTCATGTCCACCCCGGCGTCGGGCTGGCCGAACAGCTCCCCGTTCAGGTGGGTGACCAGCGGCCGGTTGACCTTGCCGCCGTCCCAGGCCCCGCCCAGCTCGTCCGGCGTCACCGCCACGGGGGAGAAGCTGGACGCCGGCTTGGACTGGAAGAAGCCGAAGC
>JAEZID010000019.1 GCA_023416195.1 Pseudomonadota bacterium
ATGCTGGGGCGCCTGATCGCGCCCCGGCGCGGCAGCGGGGCCCTGCGCCGCCTCGGCTTCACCCGCCAAGGGCCGCGCCCGCGCCATGCCGAAGCCGATCCCCTGGCCCAGGAGGTCTTCAAGGCCCGCTTCCGCCGTCGCGTGCAGGCGCTCCAGCAGGAGGCCCCCGGCACGCCGCTGGAGGGGTGGGCGATGGACGAGCACCGCGTCGGGCGCAAGCCGGTGTTGCGTCGGGTCTGGGCGCCGCGTGGCTGCCGCCCCATCGCGCGCGGCCATCATCGCTTCGAGTGGATGTACGTCTACGGCTTCGTGCGCCCGAGCAGCGGAGCGGTGGTGTGGTTCCGGGCCGACGGCGTCGGGGCCGCGCTGTTCAGCCGGATCCTCGCCGCGTTTGCCCGCGAGGTCGGAGCGGGAGCGGCCAAGCGCGTCCTGCTGGTGCTCGACGGGGCGGGCTGGCACGGCGCCGGCGAGGTGGAGACCCCGGACGGCGTCACCCTGGACGTCCTGCCCCGCTACTCGCCCGAGTTGCAGCCAGCCGAGCGCCTGTGGCCGCTGACCAACGAAGCGGTCGCCAACACCCACGTCGAGGATCTCGCCGCCGTCGATCAAGCCCTCGCCGAGCGCTGCTGCGCGCTGGCCAACGACCCCGACCGCCTCAAGGCCGCCACCTGCTTCCACTGGTGGCCGCAATTCGCATGACATCCCATCAATGGAACCCTTCAGGCGCCGGCCGTATCACACGGCAATTCCCCCTTCTGCAACACCACTGGGAACGGCTCCTGGCCCCTCAGAAATGCCTCACGACCTCACTTGTGATGCACCAACTCCACGGGCAGCTTACTGACCGGAGGCATGTTTGCCTGGAATGTACGAATCTGGGAGGCATGCGGCATACTGTCCTGGGCACCGTGGCCGCAGCACGCCAGGGCTGCAGCTGTAGCGGCCCACGACAAAGCCAAAGGCAGTGGCTCGCCGGCGTCGAGCGCGGCGACCAGCGCACCCGTGAAGGTGTCGCCGGCACCGGTCGTGTCGACCACCGAGACCGGCAACGCGCCCACCGACCATAGCCGGTCCCCGTCGCACGCCAGCACTCCCCGGCCTCCAAGGGTCATGACACAGACGACGCGCAGTGCGTCCGTCAGGCGGCAGCACAGCGTGGCAGCGTCCACCGATGCGGCGCTCTCATCCAGGCCGCACGCGAGGGCTGCCGCCTCGAGTTCGTTGACCACGAGGATGTCGACGGTTTCGCGCAGCGCCGCGCTCAATGCCGGCGTCGGTATGGGGGCAGGCGCGAGGTTGAGCACCGTGTGCATGCCGGCAGCCTTCGCCCGCCGCAGCACCGCCCAATTCTCCTCGGCCGGCACCTCCATCTGCGTCACCAAATGTCCGCCGGGGATCAGCACCGTATCGGGCACATCGGTGGCGCGGACCTCGAGGTTGGCACCGCTGGCGACCGCGATGGCGTTCTCGCCGTGCGGATCGACCGTGATCGTGGCGCAGCCCGTTGGCGCCTCGGCGGTGCGGAGGTCGCCGCCCGCGATGCCGTTGGCCACGAGGTTGCCCCGCAACGCTTCGCCGAAGCCATCCGGGCCGACGCGGCCGAACAGCCGCACGGCCCCCCCGGCCCGCGCCGCGGCAACGGCCTGGTTGTTGCCCTTCCCGCCGGGCAGGACCCGGTAGGAGGGGCACAGCACCGTCTCGCCGGGGCGCGGCAGCGCCGGAACGGCCATGACGAGGTCCATATTGAGGGAGCCGAAGACAACGATCATGAGGGTACTCCTCAGACGCCGGCCGCGCGGGCTTTGTCCATGTCGTGCAGCTTGGCGACGCGCCGCACATGGTCCTCGGTGGCGTCGAAGCGCGCGGCGATGAACGCGTTGACCAGATCCTCCGCCAACCAGGGCCCGACGATCTGGGCGCCGATGCACATGACGTTGACGTCGTCGTGCTCGACGCTCTGGTGGGCGGAGTGCACGTCGTGGCACACCGCGGCTCGGATGCCGGCGACCTTGTTGGCGGCGATGGAGGCGCCGACGCCGGTGCCGCAGACCAGCATGCCGCGGTCGGCACGGCCATCCACCACATGGCGGCAGACGTTGCCGGTGATGTCCGGGAAATCGACGGGGCGTTCGTCGTAGCTGCCGACGTCGATCACCGTGCAGCCCAGCCTTTCCAGAAGGGCGATCACGCGGCCCTTGAGGGGAAAGCCGGCGTGGTCGGAGCCGATGACGATGCGCGTGGGTGTGGAGGCTGACATGGGGACGGTCTCCGTCGTTGGTGTGGCTATGGGCCGGCGGCGGGCATGGGCGCGCTGCCCAGCACCTGCCGGACGGCCTGTTCCTGGGCCAGCAGGAAGTGGTCGCGCATCTCCGCCTCGGCGCGGTCAGGGTCGCGGGCGACGATGGCCTCGACGATCCGCCGGTGCGCCTGGCTCAGCTTGGCGATGTAGTCGGCTTGGCCGATCACCGCGGCGCGGCGCTCGACATGGCTGCGGCGCAGCAGTGTGCCGATGGCCTCGTGGATGAACACGAGCACCTCGTTGTGGCTGGCGCGCAGGATGGCCTCGTGGAACTTGAAATCCGCTTCGGCGCCGGTCTCCAGATCGTCCACCGTGTCGAGGACGCGCTGGAGCGCGGTCTGGAGCCGCCGAACGTCCTCGGTCTCGGCGCGCAGGCAGGCCAGCCGGACGGCATGGCACTCGATGGCGATGCGGGCCTCCAGCACGTGGTCGTAGACCGTCGGCTGCATCGCCAGCACCACCCCGAAGAAATCCTGCAGGATGCGCAAGTCAGGCGAGCGGACGAAGGTCCCCTGTCCCGGCCGGATCTCGATGACGCCCAGCAGCGCCATGGCGCGCATCGCCTCGCGCAGGCTGGCGCGGCTGACGCCCAGGCGCTGCGACAGCTCGCGTTCGGACAGCAGGCGGTCGGAGGGCTTCAACTCGCCGCTGGCAAGCTGGCGCTTGAAGAACTGGAAGATCTCCTCGAAGACCTGCGCCTCGCTGGGCGCGACGATCGACGCCTCCGTGGTGATGCGGCCCCTGCGCTCCATGCCCTGCTCCATGCTTCCCCCGTCCGTTTGCCCGTGCACCGGTCAATACCCCACCAACCGCGGCAGCCACAGCACGACGTCGGGCAGCAGGGCCAGGGCCATAGTTCCGCCGACGAGGACCACCAGGAACGGCACCATGGCCCGGGACACGTCCTCGACCGTCGTCTTGGCGATGCTCGCGGTCACGAAGAGTACCACCCCGACCGGAGGTGTGCAGGCGCCGAGCGTCAGTGCGACCGACACGATGACGCCGAAGAACAGGGGATCGATGGCGGCGGCCGCGGCCATGGGGGCGAGCACCGGCGTCAGAATGATGAGGGCCGAGATGGTGTCGATGAAGCAGCCCACCACGATCAGGAACAGCACCACGCCGATCATCAGGAGCTGCTGGCTGGACACCCCGCTCAGGAAGAACTCGGCGGCGCGGGTCGGCACCCGCTCGAAGGCCAGGATCCAGCTGAACACGGCGGCGACCGTCATGACCAGCATCACCACGCCCGTCACCGCCGCGGTGTTCAGGAAGATGCGCGGCAGGTCGGAGATGCGGATCTCGCGGTAGAGGAACATGGCGATCAGCAGGGAGTACAGCGCCCCTACCGCCCCCGCCTCGGTTGGCGTCATGATCCCGCCGAGGATGCCGCCCATGATGATGACCGGGGCCATCAGCGCCGGCACCGCCTCGCGCGCCGAGCGTCCGATCTCGCGCAGCGGCGCCGGCTCGTCGAGCGGGAAGCCGCGGCGGTGCGCGATCCCCCCGATCACGATGGCCAGCGCGAGGCCGAACAGGATGCCCGGCACGTAGCCGGCCACGAACAGCCCGCCGACCGAGACGCCGGCGATGCTGCCGTAGACGATCATCGGGATGCTGGGCGGGATGATGGCGCCCAGGCTACTGGAGGAGGATTCGACCGCCGCCGCCATTCCCGGCGGATAGCCGCTGCGGATCATGCCGGGGATGGTGATCGAGCCGGTGCCGGCCGCGTTGGCGACCGCCGAACCGGAGAAGCTGGCGAAGATGATGCTGGCGAACAGCTCGACGATGCCCATGCCACCAGGGAAGCGGCCGACCAGGGCGCGGGCGAAGTCCACCAGCCGGCGCGAGATGCCGCCGGCGTTCATCGCCTCGCCGACCAGCACGAAGAACGGGATGGCCGTCAGCGCGAAGGAATCCGCCGCCGCGAACATCTGCTGCGGCACCACGTCGAGCGACAGGTGCGGCAGGAAGAGCAGGAGGTAGCACAGCGACGCCAGGCCGAGCGCAAAGGCGATCTGGACGCGGCCGGCGAGAAACAGGCCCATGAGGCCGACGAGGAGCGCCGCGCTCATGGCCCCACCTCGTGCATCCCGGCGACCGGCCGGACGGCGCCGTGCGACCGGAAGGGCCACGCCGCGGCGATCTCGTCCAGGGTCTCCATGACCATGAGCACCGCGGCGACGGGCACGCTGAGATACGCCCACGCGGCCGAGATGCCGAGGATCGGCGTGACGCGCCCGAACTCGAGCGTCGTCAGGACGAGGCGTCCGCCGGCCCAGGCGATGACCGCCAGGAACACCAGCACCGCCAGCCGCGCCGCCAGCATCAGCCGGTCCTGCGAGGCCGGAGCCAGCCGGTCGGCCAGGATGTCGATGGCCATGTGCGCCTTGCGGCGCAACGCCACGTAGGAGCCGAGGAAGACCACCCACACGAAGAGCAGCCGGCTCACCTCCTCGGCCCAGAGAATCCCGACCTCCAGGACGTAGCGGGCAAAGACGTTGGCGGAGACGAGGGCCACCAGGGCCCCCGTCACCCCCCACGTCACCGCTTCAACGGCGCCCGCGAGGGCGCGATAGAGATTGGACACCATGCTCGCACTCCCTCCGGCCGCCCGGCGGCCTTACTTGGCGTTGCGCACCATCTCGTAGAGGTCCTTGGAGAAGCTCTTGCCGATGTACTGCTGGTGGATCGGCAGCGCCGCCTCACGGAAGGCGGCAAGGTCGGGACGCGTCACCTGCACGCCCTGGGCCTCCATCTTCCTGGTCAGTTCCTCGGCCTGCCGGGCCGCGTGGCGGCTCTGGTGGTCGACCGCCTCGGTGGCGGCCTCCTGCACCGCCTTCTGCTGCTCGGCCGGGAGCGACGAGAACAGGCGGTCGTTCATCACCAGCACCGTGAAGGACAGCAGGTGGTTGGTCATCACCATGTGCTTCTGCACCTCGTAGAGGCGCGCGGGGTAGATGTTGATGACCGCGTTCTCCTGACCGTCGATGGTCCCCTGTTGCAGGGCCGTGTAGACCTCGCCGTAGGGCATGGCGACGGGAATCCCGCCGAAGGCGCTGGTGACGGCGAGGTTCACCGGACTCTGCGGGCTGCGGAGCTTCAGGCCCTTGAGGTCCTCCGGCCTGGTGATCGGGCGCTTGCTGTTGGTGTAGACGCGGGCGCCGTTGTCGCCCCAGGCCAGCACGCGCAATCCCTTCTTGCGCAGACCCTCGCCGAAACTCCTGCCGAGATCGCCCTTGAGCAGGGCGAACGCCTGCTCATGGTCGCGGAACAGGTAGGGCTGGCTCAGCAGAGTGGTCTCGGGGGCGAACTGGGCCAGCGGGTCGTGGCCGATGAACGTCGCCTCGATGGAGCCCATCTGGACGTTCTGGATGACTTCGGTCTCCTGGCCCAGCTGACCGCCGGGGAAGACCTCGCCCTTGAGCTTGCCGCCGGTTTTCTCGGCCAGCAGCTCGGCGAAACGCTTGGCGCCGACGTCGAAGTGGCTGCCGGCGGCGCAGCAGTGCGGGATGCGGATGGTCGTCTGCGCCGCGGCCGGCGCGGCAACGGCGCCGGCTGCGACGACGGCGAGAAAGCCGAATGCGGCACCGCGCAGGCGAAGGCGATTGACGGATGTCGACATGATGGTTCCCTCCCCAGGGATCGATTGTGTTTGCGGACGCGGATCACTCGGCGGCGCGCGCGGCGCCGGGCGCCGTGGCGCCGGCCATCGCTTCCAGCTCGTCGACCTGGCGGCGCAGCTGCGCAGCGTTGGCGAGCAGAGCGCGCGTCAGGCCCTCGGCCGTGTCGCGCATGGAGAGCGTCTGCATGGTGTAGGCGTTGCCGTCGATGGCGCGCTGCACCGTCTCCACCCACTCCGCTGGCACGCCGTCGATGCCTTTGAAGGCGCCGCAGATCGAGCCCAGCATGCCGCCGATGCAGTCGGTGTCGCGGCCCAGGTTGGTGGCGCCGATCATGCCCTGGCGCACGTCGCCCTTGGTGATCCGGAACAGCGCCAGCACTTCGGCCGCGGTCTCCACCGCGTCGGCGTAAGGGTAGGTCGGCATGAAGTGCTGGCGGATCGGTTCGCGGATGGTGCGGATGTCCGGATGGCGATCGGCGATGTCCAGCGCCTGATCGAGGATCTGGCGGGTGTGCAGCGAGACGTTGGCCCGCGCAGCCTCGATCACCGAGTCCACCGTGGCGTCGGGGCGGAACGCCTCGGCCGTCGCCGCGGCGATCACCTTGGATCCCTCGATGCCGCCGCTGCCGGCCGGCTGCATGAGCAGGCAGATCTCTTCGGTGTCCTGCGCCGCCTGACGCGGATTTCCGGCGTTGATGATGCCCACCGGGCCGATCATGTGGGCGGCGTCCACCAGACCCGGCCATGGTGTCATTCCGCCGATCAGGCGCGGGTTGATGCGGGTGTTCTCATCACCGGCGGTCAGCCGGTCGAAGTGGATGACGATGTGTGGGTTGACGAGCCGGCCGATGTGCTCGCGCTTGATCTCGCGGCGCCACATGGCGGCGAGATCGTCGACGGTGATGCGCCCGCCCTTCTCGATCATTGCCAGGGCCAGTAGGTAGCGAATCTCGGCACCGTCCTCGGTCATGCCGGGCGCCATGTTCATGTGCCGGTAGAGCAGCGGCGGGCTGTTGTTCCAGTAGCGCACCTCGCGCTCCTTCTGAACCCAGGGGAGGAGGTCTTCCACCCACCCGAAATGCTCCTCGATGGCTTTCCAGCCGCCACCGGGAACGCTCACCCATTCCACCGCCGCGCCAATAGCCGATCCGATGTTGGAGGCGGCAACGGACCCGAAAACCTTTTTGAAGAGCGGAGTATCCTGCACGTCTGTGCTCCCTGCGTGGCCAGACCGCGGTATGAGCGCGTCCTGACAGATTGGGCGCAGAGAGAGCGGACATTGTCAACGGAAGCGATTGTTTGTCTGCCAAGCATTGCGTGCATGGCCAGGATTGAGCGCGCTGGAACGCGTGCTCCGACAGGACTTCGGGCCATCGGCCCTGCGCTCATGCTGAAGGAGTGCCAAGAGCGACAGCCCTTGAGTGGGGATCCCCTTGAGCCCCAGTAGAAGACGGCCGTTGGCCGTCCCAGGATCGTAGACGCCGTCGCGATCGGCGATGAGACACTCCCGGTAACCGCACACGTCGAGCAGCGGATACCAGTCGGACCAGTTGCGGGCCAGGCGAGTCACCTCCAGCGAGAGGGTGATGCCGACCTCATCCAAGGTGACGCGCGACACCAGATCCTTGAGGCCCTGGCGGTGGGGCGCCGCAGCGCGGCTCAAGCCGAGGCCGGCGTCGATGACGTCGATCTCGGCCTCCGGCCAACCCAGTTCATGGGCGCGCTCGCGCAGGGCGTACTGCAGGCGCAGGCTCTCCTGGTTGGTCAGCACTTGGTGAGGCGTGGACTGGCGGACGTCGATGACCGCCTTGCGCGACAGGTGGTGCGGCTTCACGAGTTCGGAACCCATGGCTCACCTCCCGGAGGACTGCGGCAAGTTCATGGGCGACCTGCTGGCGGAGGGCGGCTGGCAGGCTGGGCCAGACTGCGGCGGGCTTGACGGGCATGCGCCCTCGCCCTCTCCGGCCAGGGCGACCAGTTCGCGCAACCCCTCGACGCTTAGCTTGATCGCGGCGGGCCGAAGCTCCGGAGAGAGCCGCAGGTCCGCATGGCGCCGACGACCTCCTCCAGCATCGCATGCCCCTCGATCAGCTCCTCGACCCGCGCCGCAAAGCGCCCTTTGCTGACCTCGCCGACCTTCAAGCCGAAGCCGCGCGGAAGGCCGCGGATGCT
>JAEZID010000038.1 GCA_023416195.1 Pseudomonadota bacterium
GTCCAAAGCGGACCGAAATCCGCTTTACATCGCCGCCATCTTCGCCGGGGAGGGGGCCGGGGCGATGCGGGGGAAGCGCAGGGTGAAGCGGGTGCCGTCTCCGGGGGGGCTGGACACGGCGATGGTCCCGCGCAGCTTGCCGGTCACCAGATTGTAGGCGATGTGCAGGCCCAGGCCGCTGCCGCCGCTGCCACGGCGCGTCGTGAAGAAGGGATCGAAGATCTTCGGCAGGACGTCGGCCGGGATGCCGACGCCGTCGTCGGCGACCTCCAGCTCCACGAGGTCGGACGGCAGGGCGCGCACGGAAATGACGACGCGGCCGGTCCGTCCGGGCGCGAAGGCGTGGGTCAGCGCGTTGATGATCAGGTTGGTCAGGATCTGCGACAGGGCTCCGGGATAGCCGTCGACCTCCAGCCCGTCCGGGCTCTCCACCTCGATCAGCAGGTTTTCCATGGACTTGTAGGCCGGGCGCAGGCTGCGCAGCAGTTCGCCGATGTAGGTCTTGAGGTCGAAGCGGCGGCGCTCGTCGCTGGACTGGTCCACGGCGACCATCTTGAAGCTCTGCACCAGATCGGCGGCGCGCGTGCTGTTGGACAGGATCAGCTGCGCCAGCTCCCGCCCGTCCGCCAGGAAGCGCTGGAAGTCGGATTTCCGGATGGCGCCGGCGGCGTGCTTGCCGGCCAGTTCCTCGATGCTGGTGACCAGCTGCGAGGCGCCGGTCAGCGTGATGCCGATGGGGGTGTTCACCTCGTGCGCCACACCGGCGACGAGCTGGCCGAGCGAGGCCATCTTCTCCGCCTGGATCAGGCTGGCCTGGGTCTCCTTCAGCTCGCGCAGCGCCTGTTCGGCGGCGTCGCGGGAACGGCGCAGCGCCGCCTCGGCCTCCACCTCGCGGGTCACGTCCACGACGACGGCCTGCACGGCGTATTCGCCCATCCATTCGACGCGGCGCCCGGTCATCTCGATCCACCGCTCGGTCCCGCTGGCGTCGCGGGCGCGCATGCGGCGCCGGGGTTGCAGGCTCCCGGTTTCCAGCAGGGTGCGGTTGTTGGACAGCATCTGCGGCCGCTCCTCCTCCGGCACGAAGGCGAGGATGCTGGGGATGCGCAGAACGTCCTCCACCGTCACCGTCTCCCCGATCATCTGGGCGAAGGAGTCGTTGGCGTAGAGCGGCCGGAAATCGCGGTGGATGGCGATGCCCTGGATGGAGCCTTCCACCAGATCGCGGAAATGCCGTTCCTTGTCGGCCAGATCGCGCTGGCGGCGGTCGATCTCGTCGATGAAATAGCGGATGGAAGCGGCGATGTCGGTGATCTCGTCGTCGCCCTCCACCGGCACCGCGGCCGGGGCGGGCGCGGCCGTCCCCGACAGGCGGGCCAGGACGGCGCCGTTCAGCCGCGTGACGCGCGAGGTCAGGAAACGCCGGAAGAAGACGTAGACCCCGATGGCCAGCAGGACCGAGGCGCCGACGAAGCCCAGCACGGCGCGCGAGCGTTCGTGGATCATCGCGGCGAGCGCGTCGGTCCGGCGGGTCGATTGCTCGTGCAGGGAGTCGAACAGGGCGCGCGTGGAGCGGTCCACGGACTCCACCAGCACACGGGACTGGCCGGACAGCGCCTGGGCGCGGTTGCGCGCCTGGAGCCGGGCCGCCGAGCTGTCGAACAGGCCGCCGGGGGCGACCAGGATGCCGGCCAGCCGGTCGCGCACCTCGGTCATGGCGGTCATGGACGGATCGGGCGCCATGGCGGCGATCCGCCCCAGTTCGGCCAGGGTGCGTTCGGCGGCGCGCTGCTCGCCCTTCAGCCGGTTCAGGTGGTCGAGCTGGGCCGCCCCCGCCGCGCGGGCCATCAGGGCGCCGGCCTTCACCGCCCAGGCGCCGAGCATACCGCCGGTGTCCGGGCCGGACAGCCGTTCCAGCGCATCGGCCGTCTGGGCCAGCGCGCGGATGGAATCGGCCTGCCGGTCGGCGGCCACGATCTGGCGGTCGACCTCCGCGTTCAGGTCGGCGACGGTGGCGGCCAGGATCGACAGGGTGGAGCGCACCCGCTCCAGCAGGCGTGCGTCGTCGCCGTCCTTCCCCCCGTCCTCCTCCCCGTTCTCCTGGTCGCCGCCGGCCTGAAGCAGCACGTCCATGCGGGCGGCCAGGGTCTGGAGGACGTCCAGTTCGCCGACCACCTCGTCATGCACCGCCCGGCGCTGCGGCGCGGAGGCGGCCCCGGCCAGCACGGGCAGGCGCGCGACCAGCTTTTGCAGCGACCCGCGCAGCTCCGCCGCCGTGATGACCTCCGGCAGGGTGGTGGCGGACAGCGACGAGACCTCGCCCCGGAACCGCTGGAAGGAGGAGAGCGACACGCCGCCGATCAGCACGACCAGCAGCGCCATTACCGACAGGCCCAGCGCGATGCGCAGGACGATGCCGCCCCGCCGCCTTGCGGGAGGCTGAGGGGGTGCGATGCTGTCGGGGGCGTCGGGCGCGGCGCCGGGTGAGGACAGCGGCATGGCCGGCCGTTACCGCTTCACCGTGAGACGCCCGTCCAGGCGCGGCGCGAAGCCGCCGGCGCGGGCGATGTGGTCGGCGATCAGCTTGGACAGGAAATCGGCGCCGCGACCGTCCACCAGACGCGGCGCCCCGGCCAGCGCGGCGTAGCCGTCGCCGCCGCCGGCGATGTAGCTGCCGACCGCCAGCCGGTAGCGCGCCGCCGGGTCCACCGGCTTGCCGGCCACGGTCAGTTCGGTCACGCGCTGGCCGGCGGGCCGGTTCAGGTCGATGACGACGCGGGCGTTGGACAGATGGGGAAAACGGCCTTGCAGCTGCTCGACGCCCGAATAGCCGGCCTCCAGCGCCTCGCGCAGGCGCTGTCCGGTGACCTCGACCAGCACGGGGGTGTCGTGGAAGGGGATTTCCGTCTGGATGTCGCGCAGGGTCAGGGTGGTGCCGGGCTCGTACAGCCGGTCGCCCCGGATGATGCCGCCGTTGATGAGCGCCACGTCGGCCTCCATCGCCGCGCGCAGCGCGTCGGCGATGGCGTTGGCGAAGGCGTTCTCGGCCTCGCGCACCGCTTCGCGGCGGGTGTCCATGGGCGTTTCCAGGCGGCCCAGCTGCATGCGCAGCAGCCCGTCCAGTCGGGCCATGTAGGTCTTCACCCGGACGGCCGTTTCGGGATCGGGCGTCACCGTGGCGGTGTCGATGGCGCGCACGCCGGGCGACCAGATGACGCGCACGCGATCGTCCCGGGTCACGCGCTCGATGGCCACGTCGATGGCCAGCGCCCAGGCGGCCTGCGGGTCCACGGTGGCGGTCAGCGCCTTGCCGTCATACTCCACCCCGATGGCCCGGCCCCGGTCCTGGTAGAGCACGATGTCGGCGATGCCGGCGGCCATGATGTCCCGGTGGGTGTTGCCGACGTTGCCGGTCATCGCCACGATCAGGTCGGCGCCCTCCGCGCGCAGGGCCGTGGCCGCCTCGCGCAGGGCCGCCACCGGGTCGCGGAACTCCGTCCGCTTGGCGATGGTGGTGTCGCGCGTCAGCACGGGCGTGGCCGCCAGCACGCCGACGCGGTAGGGGCCGGCGTTCAGCAGCACCGCGCGCTCCACCCCCTCCAGCGGCTTTCCGGTCGCCTTGTCGGCGGTGTTGGTGGTGACGAAGGGAAAGGCGGCCTCGAAGGCGCGGGCGCTGACGGCGTCGTCGCCGTGTTGGAAATCCAGGTTGAGGACGGCCATCGCGTCGACCTCCGCCCGGTTCAGCAGATCGACCATGTGGGCGCCCTGGTCGTAGAAGGACAGCGCCGAGGGCGCCAGCGTCTGCCCGCCGTGCAGCGCCAGCACGGGGGCGCCGCCCGCGCGTTCCCGGCGGATCAGCCCGGCCAGCCGGGACAGCCCGCCGCGCTCCTGGGTTTCGTCCAGCTCGCTGGTGCCGTGGGCGTAGAGGATCGTGAAGCGGAACGGCTCGGCGCGCGCCGGCCACGGCGGCAGGAACACCGCCAGGGCCAGAAGGACGAAAGCGCGCAGGCGGGACGACGGCATGCCGATCCTTGTCTTCAGGGGCGCGGCCTTTCGGCGCGCGCCGGGGGGCGAAGACGGCATTCCCGCCTCGCGCGAGGATTATGCGCACACATCCGCCTGAGTTGAAGAGCCGAGCGCAAGCCGAAACGTCGCGGGCGCCGTCGATGGGGCGTCCTCAGCGCATGGATTGCCGCAGGTCGGCGGTCCGCAACGCGGGGAAGCGCCACGCCCAGATGGCGGCCAGCGCCATCGCGCCGACGCCGCCCGCCACCACCGCCGGGACGGCCCCGACCCAGGCCGCCGCGGTGCCCGATTCGAACTCCCCCAACTGGTTGGAGGCGCCGAGGAACAGCGACGACACCGCGCCAACGCGCCCACGCAGATCGTCGGGGGTGGCCAGCTGGATCAGGGTCTGGCGGACGAAGACGTTGATCTGGTCGGCCGCCCCCAGCACCACCAGCGCGGCGAAGGACAGGACCGGCTCGGTGGACAGGCCGAAGACGACGGTCGCCGCGCCGAACAGTGCTATTCCGCCGAGCAGGGCGACACCGGCCTTGCCCGCCACCATCCAGCGGGCGAGCGCCAGCGCCATGACCAGAGCCCCGATGGCCGGCGCGCTGCGCAGCAGGCCGAGCCCCCAGGGGCCGACGTCCAGCACGTCGCGGGCATAGACCGGCAGCAGCGCGGTCGCCCCGCCCAGCAGCACGGCGAACATGTCCAGCGACAGAGCGCCCAGGATGGCCGGCCGGCTGCGGATGAAGGACAGTCCGGCGAACAGCGAATCCCAACTCATCGCGCGGCGGGCCAGCGCGACGGGACGCGGGCGCAGCGCCAGTATGAGCAGAGCCGCGACGGCGTTCAGCGCCGTGGCCGTGCCATACACCGCCGCCGGCCCGGCGATGTACAGGATGCCGCCCAGCGCCGGGCCGCTGACCATCGCCACCTGCATGGCCGAGGAACTCCAGGCCACGGCGTTGGGCAGATCCTTCGCCTCCACGATGGCGGCGATGATCGCCTGGTAGGACGGGCCGGCGAAGGCGCGGGAGACGCCGATGACGAAGACGGCGGCGAAGATGGCGGGGGTGCTGGCCGCCCCGGACAGGGTCAGGGCGAACAGCGCGCCGACCGCCACGACCTCGACCGCCAGGGCGGCGGCCAGGATGCGCCGGCGGCAGTGGTTGTCCACGATGTGGCCGGCGATCAGGGCCAGCAGCAGGGTCGGCAGGAACTGGAACAGCCCGACCAGCCCGAGGTCGAGCGGGTTGCCGGTCAGATCGTAGACGTGCCAGCCGACCGCCACCGCCTGCATCTGCCCGGCCAGCCACGCCGCCACCCGCGCGAACCAGTACAGGCGAAAGGAGGAATGGCGCAGAGCGGCGCCGAAGCTGTTTTCCGCCGGAACGGCGTGGGTGGCGGTGGGCATGGGGCTCCTCGGGCCGGGGGGCGCCCAGGCCGGGCCATATCCTTTTGTGGGAAAATGGTGGCGTTTAAGGCGCGGTATGGGGGTATGCGAAAACTAAAGCATCGAATTAATATTATAAAGTTATAAAAATGTCCCGTTTTGGGTGTGATCGGCCGGACGGGGGCGGCGGAACGGCTTGCCGACCGTTTCGCTGGAAACCACCTCTGGACTGTCCGGGGCCGGCAACACCGGCGGATCATGGGCCGACAGGCCGAGGGGGTGCTCCATGCCGCATCGCAGCCTTCCCCTGCACTACAGCACCCCGCCGGAGCTGCGCGGGGCGTCGCCGGGGCGTCGCCCGGTTGTCATCGTCGGCGGCGGGCCGGTGGGGCTGGCCGCCGCCATCGACTGCGGGCTGCACGGCATCCCCGTGCTGCTGCTGGACGAGGACGACGCGGTGTCCAGCGGCAGCCGGGCCATCTGCTGGTCCAAGCGCACGCTGGAAATCTTCGACCGGCTGGGCGTGGCCGGGCGGATGCTCGCCAAGGGGATCACCTGGAAGGTCGGCAGGCTGTTCCACCGCGACCGGCTGGTCTACCGGTTCGACCTGTTGCCGGAAGCCGGGCACAAGATGCCGGCCTTCATCAACCTCCAGCAGTATTTCGTCGAGGAATACCTGATCGAGCGCGCGGCCGAACTGCCGAACGTCGAGACGCGCTGGAAAAGCCGCGTCGTCGGCCTGACGGCTGCTCCGGACGGCGTGACGCTGGAGGTCGAGACGCCCGAGGGGCGCTATGCGGTGGAGGCCGACTGGGTGCTCGCCTGCGACGGCGCGCGCAGCCCGATCCGCAAGATGATGGGGCTGAGCTTCGAAGGGAAGGTGTTCGAAGACCGCTTCCTGATCGCCGATGTGCGGATGACCGCCGATTTTCCGACCGAGCGCTGGTTCTGGTTCGATCCGCCCTTCCACCCCGGCCAGAGCGCGCTGCTGCACCGGCAGGCCGACGACGTCTTCCGCATCGACCTGCAACTGGGCTGGGGCATCGATCCGGAGGAGGAAAAGAAGCCGGAGCGCGTCATCCCCCGCCTGCGCGCCATGCTGGGCGAGGCGGCGCGGTTCGACCTGCAATGGGTGTCGGTCTACTGCTTCCAGTGCCGCCGGCTGGAGCGGTTCCGGCACGGGCGCGTGCTGTTCGTCGGCGACAGCGCCCATCAGGTCAGCCCCTTCGGCGCGCGGGGCGGCAACGGCGGCATCCAGGACGCCGACAATCTGGTGTGGAAGCTGGCGCTGGTCCTGCGCGGGACGGCGCCGGACACGCTGCTGGATACGTATGACGAGGAGCGCATCCAAGGCGCCGACGAGAACATCCGCAATTCCACCCGCTCCACCGACTTCATCACGCCGAAGGGGCCGGGGGCCACGCTGTTCCGCGACGCGGTGCTGGCCCTTGCCGACGACGCGCCTTTCGCGCGGCGGCTGGTCAACAGCGGGCGGCTGTCGCTGCCCTGCGCGCTGGACGGCTGCGCCTTGCAGACGCCGGACGGTGTGGCGTGGGAAGAAGGCGCCGGGCCGGGCCTGCCGTGCCCCGACGCGCCGATCCGGGAGCCGAACAGGGCGCCGGGCTGGCTGCTGAACGAACTGGGGCACGACTTCGTGCTGCTGGTCTTCGCCGACAGCCCCGCCGATCTGCCGGACCGCGCCGCGCTGGCGGCGCTGCGGCGTCACCCGGCGGGCTTGCGGGAACTGGTGGTGGCGCCCGATGCGGCGTCCTTTGACGGAGACCTCGCGGTGCTGACGGACGTAGAGGGGCTGGCGCGGCGGCGCTACGGCGGGCGTCCGGGGTCGGTGCATCTGATCCGCCCCGACCAGCATGTGGCGGCGCGCTGGCCGGCGCTGGACGAGCGGGCGGTGTGGGCGGCGCTGGACCGCGCCACGGGGCGCGCGGCAGCCCCGGGCAGCGTCGCCGCGTGAGGGCCGCCGCGTGAGAGAAGGACAAATTCACTTCGATATCACAGGAATTTTACGGCGTATGCGTATGCCGCACCGCACCTATACGCGATTGGTAATACCACTGCTCCGCCGAAAACCCTATTCTCCGCCTGCCCATTCTCGGGGCGTTTCCTCCCTAGACTTCGGGGCCGTGGATTTCTGCGGCCCTTTTTTCTTGCCCATGCGGGGGAGACGGATCAGGCGCGGTTGTCCCAGCGGTCGTGGAAAACCAGCTCCTCCAGCGGCAGACGCTGGCGCCAGCCGGCCTTCGCCAACTCCGGCGATTCGTGGAAATGGGAGACGTGGCCCAGGCACAGATAGGCGATGGGCACGATCCGCTCCGGAATGCCCAGCGCCGCGCGCAGCCTGTCCTCGTGCAGGATGCTGACCCAGCCGACGCCCAGCCCCTCCGCCCGTGCGGCGAGCCACAGATTCTGCACCGCGCAGACGCAGGAATAGAGGTCCATGGTGGGGATGTGCGTGCGGCCCAGCACCACCGGGCCGGACCGCTCGCGATCGCAGGTGATGCACAGGTTGACCGGCGCCTCGCGGATGCCTTCCAGCTTCAGCCGTTGATAAAGCGCCTGCCGTTCGCCGGTGAACAGCGCCGCCGCTTCCTCGTTGGCCTGGGTGAAATCGGCGTGGATGCGCGCCTTCACCGCCGGGTCGCGGACGACGATGAAGTTCCAGGGCTGCATGAAGCCGACCGACGGCGCGTGGTGCGCGGCGGTCAGGATGCGGGTCAGAACGGCGTCGTCCACCGGCTCTGCCGTGAACTGCCCGCGCACGTCGCGGCGGGAGAAGATGGCCTTGTAAAGCGCCTCGCGCTCCTCCGGCGTGAAGGCGTCGGTCATGGCGCGGCGTCCGTCGCGATGACGTGGAAGAAGGAGCCGCTGACCGGCCCGCGCCGCCCGCCCAACGGGCCGAGGTCCGATCCGTCCGCCGCCGTGGCCGCGAACAGCGGGTCGTCCTCCCCGCGCGTCAGGACGGAGGCGTAGTGGAACTCGTGCCCGCGCAGCGCCGCGCCGGCCCGGCCCAGCACCGTGTCGCCCAGCAGCACGGCGCGGCGGTAGCCCAGATGCAGCTTGCGCTTGGCGAAGGAGGTCCGGACGCCGAGCAGCCCCAGCATGGCGTGCGTCGTGCCCTCCGCGTCCTCCAGCGTCTCGCCCAGCACCATGTAGCCGCCGCACTCGCCGTAAACAGGATGGCTCTCGGCGAAGCGGCGAAGGCCGTCGCGGAAGGTCGCGGCGGCGGCGAGACGGCCGGCGTGCAGTTCCGGATAGCCGCCCGGCAGGTAAACGGCGTCGGCGCCGGCCGGCGGCGCCTCGTCGGCGAGCGGCGAGAAGGTCACGACCTCCGCCCCCGCCGCGCGCCAGCCTTCCAGCAGATGCGGGTAGGTGAAGGTGAAGGCGGCGTCCCGCGCGACGGCGATGCGCTGCCCGAACGGCGGCAGGGCGGGGGCGAAGACTCCGGCCGGGGCCTTGGACGGCGCCGCCAGCGCGGCCACCGCGTCCAGATCCACATGCTGCGCGATGAAACGGCCGAGCGCCTCCAGGCGGTCGGCGAGGCCCACGGTCTCCTCGGCCTGGATCAGCCCCAGGTGCCGTTCCGGCAGGATCACGTCGGGGGTGCGGGGCAGGGCGCCCAGCACGGGGATGCCCAACGCCTCGATGGCGCCGCCGGCCAGGGCCTTGTGCCGGGGGCTGCCGACGTTGTTCAGGATGACGCCGCCGATGCGCACGCCCTCCCGATAGGTGGCGAAGCCCTTCACCAGCGCGGCGGCGGATTGCGACTGCCCCTTGGCGTTCACCACCAGGACCACCGGCCAGCCGGTGCGGGCGGCCAGTTCCGAGGTGGCGCCGGTGCCGGTCGCGCCGACGCCCGCCACGCCGTCGAACAGGCCCATCAGAGCCTCGCAGACGATCAGGTCGGTGTCCCGGCCGGCGCGGTGGGCCAGCGAATCCAGCAGGTCCGGCCCCATCGCCCAGTTGTCGAGGTTGAAGCTGGGCCGCCCGGTGGCCGCTTGGTGAAAGGCCGGGTCGATGTAGTCCGGCCCCGCCTTGACCGCCCCGACGCGCAGGCCCCGCCCGCGCAGCGCCGCCAGCAGGCCCAGCGTCACCGTCGTCTTGCCGGTGCCGGAGGCGGGAGCGCCGACGATCAGTCCCCTAGACATCCACGACCTCCGTCGGCAGCCATTCCAGAACGGGGCGCAGCCGCACCACCTCGCCGATCACGATGATGGCCGGCGGCTCAAGGCCACTCTTGGCAAGGTCGTCCACGCAGGTGCCCAGCGCGGTGACCAGCACCTTCTGGCGTTCGGTCGTCGCGTCGGTGACGACGCCCACGGGCGTGTCGGCGGGTAGGCCGCCGGCCATCAGCTCGGCCGAGATTTCCGGCAGGCCCTTCCAGGCCATGTAGAGGATCAGCGGCACCTTGGCCGCCGCCAGCGCCCGCCAGTCCGGCCCGCCCGCGCAGGAATGGCCGGTCGCCAGAACCACCGCCTGGTTGGCCGTGCGGTGCGTCGCCGGAATGCCCGCATAGGCCGGCCCGGCGAGGCCCGAGGTGATGCCGGGGATGATGCGGAAGGGGATGCCCTGCTCGGCCAGCGCCTGCGCCTCTTCCCCGCCACGGCCGAAGACGAAGGGGTCGCCGCCCTTCAGGCGCAGCACGCGGTGCCCCTCGCGCGCCAGTTCGATCAGGCGGTTGGTGATGTCGTCCTGATGGGCGGACGGGCGCCCGCCGCGCTTGCCCGCGAACTCCAGCCTTGCCGTGGGCGACGCCAGCCCCAGGATCCGTTCGCTGACCAGCGCGTCATGGACGATCACGTCGGCTTGCCTTAGACCTTGCAGCGCCAGCAGGGTCAGCAGACCCGGATCGCCGGGGCCGGCGCCCGCCAGCCACACGCTGCCAGGGGCGAAGGGGCCGGCGGCAAAGGGAACGAGGAGAGAGTCGGGCAACGGCTCTGTAGTCATGGACGAGCACTCAGCGACGGAAAACGGCGTTACGGGCGGAGACGGCAAGACGTTGCGCCGGGGCTGGACAACGGGCACCTGCGCCACCGCCGCCGCGCGCGCGGCCTGCGAGGCGCTGTTCACCGGCCAGTTCCCCGATCCGGTGACCGTGACCCTGCCCGGCGGCCAGACGCCGGCTTTCGCGCTGGCCTGGACCGATCAGGGTGAAGGCTGGGCGGCGGCCGGCGTGGTCAAGGACGCGGGCGACGACCCGGACGTGACGCACGGCGCGCTGATCCGCGCCCGCGTCTGCCGCGCCGAACCCGGCCAGGGCGTCGTCTTCCGCGCGGGCGCGGGCGTCGGCACTGTGACCCGTCCCGGCCTTCCCGTCCCGGTCGGCGAGCCCGCCATCAACCCGGTGCCCCGCGCCATGATCCGCCAGGCGGTCAGTGAGGCGGCGTCCCGCGCCGGCCAAGCCCCGGACATCGTCGTGGAGGTGTCGGTGGAGAACGGCGAGGTCCTCGCCCGCCGCACCATGAACGGGCGCCTGGGCATCGTCGGCGGCCTGTCGATCCTGGGGACGACGGGCATCGTCGTGCCCTATTCCTGCGCGGCCTGGATCGCGTCGATCCAGCGCGGCATCGACGTGGCGCGGGCGGGCGGCTTGACCCATGTGGCGGCCTGCACCGGCGACCTGTAGGAAAAGGCGGTCACCGCGCGCTACGGCTTCCCCGAACAGGCCCTGATCGACATGGGCGATTTCGCGGGCGGCACGCTGAAGTACCTGCGCAGCCACCCCGTCCCGCGCCTGACCCTGTGCGGCGGCTTCGCCAAGTTCGGCAAGCTGGCGCGCGGTATTCTGGATCTGCATTCCAAGCGGGGCAGCGTCGATCTCGACTGGCTGGCCGACCGGCTGGCGGAACTGGGCGCCACGCCCGAACTGGTCGCCGAGGCCCGCGCCGGCAACACCGCGGCCCATGTGCTGGGCATGGCGACGGACGCCGGCCTGCCGCTGGCCGACCGCGTGGCGGCGCGGGCCCAGGACGCCGCGCTCGGCGTGCTGGACGGCGCGCCGGTGGAGGTCGAGGTGTTGGTCACCGACCGGGCGGGCAACATCGTGGGCGAGGCGGGATGGCGCGGGCCTGTTCACTCCCCCAACCCCCGGTAACGGCGGATGTGCGAGCCATCGTAAAGCGCGCTGTTGCGGAAGTCGTCCGTGCCCAGCGCAGGCCCGACGAGGATCAGCGCCGTGCGCTCCATCGGCGCCTCCGCGACCTTGGCGGCGATGTCGGCCAGAGTACCGCGCAGCACGCGTTCATCAGGCCATGTGGCGCGGTAGACGACAGCCGCCGGGCAGTCGGCGCCGTACAGCGGCGTCAGCCGCTCCACCACGCGCTCGATCACATGAATGGACAGGTGGATGGCGAGCGTTGCGCCCGACTGGCCCAGCACCTCCAGCGTCTCGTTCGCCGGCATGGCCGAGGCGCGGCCCTCCGTGCGTGTCAAAATCAGCGTCTGGCTGACCTCGGGCAGGGTCAGTTCGCGACCCAATGCCGCCGATGCGGCGGCAAACGCCGGCACGCCGGGGGTGATGGTGTAGGGGATGTGCAGTTCGCGCAGGGCCCGCGTCTGCTCGCCCAGCGCGCTGTAGACCGACAGGTCGCCGGAATGCAGACGCGCCACGTCCTCCCCCCGCTCGAAGGCGGCCTTGAACTCCGCCACGATCTGGTCGAGCGTCATCGGCGCGGTGTCGATCACCCGCGCGCCGGGCGGGGCGTAGGCGAGGATCTCCTTCGGCACCAGCGATCCGGCGTAGAGGCACACCGGGCAGGAGGCGATCAGGTCGCGCCCGCGCAGGGTCAGCAGGTCGGGCGCGCCCGGTCCGGCGCCGATGAAATGGACGGTCATGCCGAATCTCCCGAAATGGCGAGCGCGCAAGTAGCACGAGGGGTGGAGCGGCGCGGCAGCAGCAGGCGCGCCCCCGGCCCGGCGGCGGCCAGCGCAGCGGCTTCCGCGACGGAGGCGACGCCCACGGCCGCCTCGACGCGCGTCGAACGGGTGAGCGTCCGGTCCTGCGCGGCAGCCATCGCCGCATCGTCGATGAATCGCAAGGGAAGGGAGAGCAGGCGCGCGGCCTCGTGGACGCCGTCCTCGCGCCGCTTCCGCTCGGGCGCGGCCAGGACGATGCCGGTGCGGTCACAGATGGACGCTTCCTCGAACGCGGAGCGGACCAGCCCGGCGATCTCCTCGCCCGCGCAGCCCGTCCGACACCCGATCCCCGCCGCGATCATAGGGGCTTCTCCCCAAACCAGAGGGTCACCGGCATCAGCGGACGCCACCCCATGAAGCCGCCGATGGGCGCGGCGCGGCTGACCGCGATCTGTGACAGCTGCCCGCCCAGCCGCTTGTGCGTGGCGATCAGCATGGCCTCGCTTTCCAGCGTCACGGCGTTGGCGACGATCCGCCCGCCGGGCTTCAGCGCGGACCAGCAGGCGTCCAGCACGCCCTCAACGGTCAGCCCGCCGCCGATGAACACCGCGTCCGGTGCGGGGAGGCCGCTCAACGCCTCCGGCGCCTTGCCGCGCACCAGCTCCAGCCCCGGCACGCCGAAGGCGGCGGCGTTGGCGGGGATGCGGGCGAGGCGGTCGGCCTTGTGCTCGACGGCGATGGCGCGGTTGGTCGGGTCGGACAGCATCCATTCGACGCCAATGGACCCCGACCCGGCGCCCACGTCCCACAGCAGTTCGTTCCGGCGGGGGGCCAGCCAGGACAGGGTGACGGCGCGGACCTCGCGCTTGGTGATCTGGCCGTCATGCTCGAACCAGTCGTCGGGCAGGCCCGGCGTGCGGGGTAGGCTGCGGGCGCCGGGGGCGGCGATGCACTCCACCGCCAGCGTGTTCAGGTCGGCGACGCGCTCGGCGTTCCAGGCATCGGCGGTCGCCTCGACCCGGCGTTCGCGCGGGCCGCCCATGGCCTCCAGCGCGACGATGCGCGACGGGCCGAAGCCGCGCGCCGTCAGCAGCGCCGCCAGCTT
>JAEZID010000056.1 GCA_023416195.1 Pseudomonadota bacterium
CGTCGGACGGGCGCGTCGTGGTGCGCGCCGAACCGACCGCCAACGGCGGCATCGCGCTGAGCGTCGCCGACAACGGCATCGGCATGAGCCCGGAGCAAATCCCCCAGGCGCTCGACGCCTTCGGCCAGGTGCACGAGCGCACGATGACGGCCGAGCGCGGTTCCGGCCTCGGCCTGCCGCTGACCCGCGCCCTGATCGCGCTGCACGGCGGCGAGTTCCGGATCGAGAGCGAACCGGGCGTCGGGACCACCGTGTCCCTCACCTTCCCCGCCTCGCGCGTCGGCGCGGTGGAGGAAGGAGCGTTCGGCGAGGGAATTTGAGGCGAAGAACCGATTCTTCACGGATTTCGCGGATTTTTATCCGGCTTGCCCGGCTCGCGCCGAAGGGCAGGCAACCACGGCGCAAGACCAAAACGATCCGTGAAATCCGTGTTTTAATCCGTGCAATCCGTGAAGACTTGGTACTTCCCCCGGAAACGCAAAACGGCCGCGCGCACGTAAAGTGCAGCGGCCGTCCACCCGCAGGAAAGACGGGTTTCCTCGTTTGAGGTGCGTCCCGTTCAGGCGGCCTTACGAACCGTGGCGGCCTCGGAGAAGATCTTCACGACCTGCTCGACGAAAGCGGCCAGCTCGTCATGGCCGAGCGCCGTAATCGTAACGTTGTCAACCACCAGCGACTCGTCGCTGGGCTTGCCGCCGGCTTCTTCCAGCTCGGCGCGGAACGCCTCCGGAGCGGCCAGCTGGCGGCCCTTCAGCTTGCCCGGAATGGCGAGCAGCTGGATGCCGTGGTCGATGGCCGCGATCGGCTTGTGGGCGTCCAGGAAGTGGCCGACGATACGGCGGGTGTGCGCGGACTTCTGGAGCTTGGCGACGCTGCGCTCGCCACCCGGCAGCAGCAGCATATCGTAGTCGGCGCCCAGAACTTCGCCCAGCTGCTTGTCCACCGGGAAGTAATGGCCCCAGGACTTGCCGTGCCAGCCGTTCACCAGACCCTGTTCGGTCGAAATCGTACGCAGAGTGGCGCCAAGCTTGAGGAGAGCCCGTTGCGGCTCCGTCATCTCCAGTTCCTCAAAGCCGTTGGCCACGAGAATGGCAATGCTCTTTCCTGCGAGGGGTTGATCCATACTGTCTTGTCCTTTCATCGTTCAACCTATAATCGCGGGCGCCGCAGGACGCATAAACGTCCGCACGCCGCGCAAAAGTTTCGCGCGGCGACGGGACCCGCCACCGGTCCTCATCTGGGGAGTGCCGGTGTGGGGGCGTTCAAGCCCCTGATCGGTTTGTTTTGAGCATGGAACACAAGTGGCCTCAATGAGGTCCCAAGTCAATGCCTTATTCCGCGACGCAGCGGAGGGTTGAGCGGCGCGAACCAACCCGGCCAGGCGGCATTTTTGCGGCTGCGCTCAAGACTTAAGCGGCGACAGCCACGCATCGGCGGCATGGCCACGCAGGTCAGCCATGCTGTCATGTCGCGGCTTCGTGGCGGTGACAAAAAAAAAGCGGCCGGGGAGGGAAGTCCCCGGCCGTCTTAAGTCGAATAGCGTCAGCCGTTCAAAGAGATCCGGCTCGCACACCGGATCGGGTACCACCGGCCACCGGATGGGGTCACCCGATGGCCGGAACTCAAGAACCGATCAATGGAACTGGTCGGCCTCGGTGGAGTCCTTGTACGCGGTGGTCGAGGACTGACCGCCGGAGACCGCCGTGGCGACCAGATCGAAGTAGCCGGTGCCGACTTCGCGCTGGTGCTTGGTCGCGGTGTAGCCCTCGGCCTCGGCCTCGAACTCCGCCTGCTGCAGCTCGGAGTAGGCGGCCATGCCGCGGGCGGCGTAGCCCTTGGCCAGCTTGAAGGCCGAGTAGTTCAGCGAGTGGAAGCCGGCCAGCGTGACGAACTGGAACTTGTAGCCCATGGCGCCCAGCTCCTGCTGGTACTTCGCGATGGTCGCGTCGTCCAGGTTCGCCTTCCAGTTGAAGGACGGCGAGCAGTTGTAGGCGAGCAGCTTGCCCGGGAACTCCTTGTGGATCGCCTCGGCGAACTTGCGGGCGTCGTCCAGATTCGGCTTGGAGGTCTCCCACCACAGCAGATCGGAGTACGGCGCGTAGGCCAGGCCGCGGGCGATGCAATGCTCGACGCCAACGCCAGTCTTCAGGCGGTAGAAGCCCTCCGAGGTGCGGCCGGCCTCGAAGTCGATGAACGGATGGTCGCGTTCGTCGATGTCCGAGGTGATGAGCTGCGCCGACTCCGCGTCGGTGCGGGCGATCACCAGGGTCGAGGTGCCGCAGACGTCGGCGCCCATGCGGGCGGCGTTCAGGGTGCGGATGTGCTGCTGCGTCGGGATCAGAACCTTGCCGCCCAGGTGGCCGCACTTCTTCTCGGACGCCAGCTGGTCTTCCCAGTGCACGCCCGCCGCGCCGGCCTTGATCATGGCCTTCATCAGCTCGAAGGCGTTCAGCGGGCCGCCGAAGCCGGCCTCGGCGTCGGCGATGATCGGCGCGAACCAATAGGTGTCGCCCTTGCCCTCGGCGGTCTGGATCTCGTCGGCGCGCTTGAAGGTGTTGTTGATGCGCTCAACCACGGCCGGGACCGAGTTGGCCGGATAGAGGCTCTGGTCCGGGTACATCTGGCCGGCCAGGTTGGCGTCGCCGGCGACCTGCCAGCCCGACAGATAGATGGCCTTCAGGCCGGCCTTGACCGCCTGCATGGCCTGGTTGCCGGTCAGCGCGCCGAGCGTGTTGATGTACGGCTCGGTGTTCAGCAGCTCCCACAGGCGCTGGGCGCCCAGCTCGGCGAGCGTGTACTCGATCTTGATCGAACCGCTGAGACGCTTGACGTCATCCATGGTGTAGTCGCGCTTGATGCCTTCGTAGCGCTTGGCGCGGAGAGCGGCCTTGGTCTTTTCGTCGAGCGACATGGGTCCGGTTCCTCATTCTTTCTGTGACGTCCGCGCTGCTTTACAGCGCTGCCATGCACCGAGAGTTAAAACGACCTTTGACGCGTTGCAATAAGCCCTTGTTTGTAAAAGGGTCGGTTTGTAAACTGCTGTCCGCTACTTCCTGTAAATCAGTAAATTTTGTAAAGGCGCAACGGTGGCGGCGATGGACAAGAAGGCGATGCTCGGGCCCAAGGTCCGGCGCCTGCGCCGGGACCATGGGTTGACCCAGGCCCAGATGGCCGAACAGCTCGGCATCTCCCCCAGCTACCTGAATTTGATCGAGCACAACCAGCGCCCGGTCACCGTGCCGCTGCTGCTGAAGCTCGGCCACAATTTCGGCGTGGATCTCCAGGCCTTCGCGGAGGACGAGGAAGGCCGGCTGGTCGCGGGCCTGCGCGAGGTGTTCGCCGATCCGCTGTTCGACGGGTCGGACATCAAGAACCAGGACTTCCGCGAACTGGCCGCCGTCGCCCCGACGCTGGGGCAGGCGGTGGTGTCGCTCTACCGCGCCTTCCGCAACTCGCGCGACGACCTCCAGGCGCTCGCCGAGCGGATGGCCGACCGCGACAAGCTGCACCTCGTCCAAAACGTTTCGTTTCCGCAAGAAGAGGTGCGCGACCTGTTCCAGGCCGCCTCCAACCACTTTCCCGACCTGGAAGCCGCCGCCGAGGCGCTGTGGGAGGAAGGCAAGCTGGAGAAGGGCGACCTGTACCGGGGGCTGGTCGATTACCTGCTGAACAACCACAGCGTCCGCGTGCGGCTGCTGCCGTCCGACATCATGGGCTACGCGGTGCGCCGCTTCGACCGGCACGGCCGGCGGATTCTTCTGTCGGAGATGCTCGCGCCGTCCGGCCGCAATTTCCAGCTGGCCTGCCAGATCGCCCTGCTGCGCCACCGTGAGTTGCTGAACCAGATCGTCGAGAACGCCAACCTGTCGGGCGACGAGGCCCGGCGGCTGGCCCGCATCGGCCTTGCCAACTACTTCGCGGCGGCGGTTCTGATGCCTTACGGCCGCTTTCTGGAGGCGGCGAACCAGAGTCGTTACGACATCGAAATCCTGCGGCGGCGTTTCGATGCGTCCTTCGAGCAGGTGTGCCAGCGCCTGACCACGCTGCAACGGACGGGTGCGCGGGGCGTGCCCTTCTTCCTGATGCGGGTGGACAGCGCCGGCAACGTGTCCAAGCGCTTTGCCGGCGCCGGCTTCCCCTTCGCGCGCTTCGGCGGCGGCTGCCCGCGCTGGATCGTCTACGAGGCGTTCCGCACGCCTGGAAAGATCCACAGCCAGCTGTCGCAGATGCCCGACGGCACGACCTACTTCTCCATCGCCCGCACGGTGGTGAAGGCCGGCGGCGGCTTCCGCAGCCCGCCGCAGCAGTTCGCCATCGCCCTGGGCTGCGATGCCCAGCACGCGGCGCAGATCACCTATGCGGATGGTTTCGATCTCGAAAACACCGAGGCGGCGACCCCCATCGGCGTGAATTGCCGGCTGTGCCCGCGCCTGGACTGCTCGCAACGCGCCTTCCCGCCGCTGAACCACCGGCTGATCGTGGACGAGAACCTGCGGGGCCTCAGCCCCTACCTGTTTGCGCCGCCGACCGGGGAAACACGGTAATTCTTTGTGATATCGAAAAGCCATAGCAAAATTGTTGGTATGAATTAGTGGCTTGTTGACCATTTCCTTGTTAATGAGACGTGCTGCAATGCGGCACGGCCACCTGAACGTTCGGCTTCGAAACGGACCTGCGGATCCCCATGAGCAATCTGATTCATGAACGCGTCCTGCGCGTTCACCACTGGACCGACACGCTGTTCAGCTTCACCACCACGCGCGATCCCTCCTTCCGTTTCGATCCCGGCCAGTTCACGATGATCGGCCTTGAGGTCGATGGCCGCCCCCTGCTGCGCGCCTACAGCCTGGTCAGCGCCAATTACGAGGACACGCTGGAGTTCTTCTCCATCAAGGTCCAGAACGGCCCGCTGACCTCGCGCCTCCAGCACCTGAAGGAAGGCGACACGCTGCTCGTCAACCGCAAGGCGACGGGCACGCTGATCACCGACAACCTGCTTCCGGGCCGCAACCTGTACATGCTGAGCACCGGCACGGGCCTCGCCCCGTTCCTCAGCGTCATCAAGGACCCGGAGATGTACGCCCGCTTCGACAAGGTCGTGCTGACCCACACCACCCGCACGGTGGGCGAGCTGGCCTACAACGACATCATCTCCAACGTCCTGCCGGAGAACGAGTTCTTCGGCGAGGACGTGAAGAACAAGCTGATCTATTACCCGTCGGTGACGCGCGAGCCGTACCGCAACCAGGGCCGCATCACCGACCTGATCCGCAGCGGCAAGCTGTTCGGCGACATCGGCCTTCAGCCCTTCGACCGCGAGGTCGACCGCGTCATGATCTGCGGCAGCCCGGAAATGCTGGCCGAGACCAGCGGCATCATGGACGAGCTGGGCTTCAAGATGGGCCACAACGGCGAACCCGGCCATTACGTGATCGAAAAGGCCTTCGTGGAAAAATAATCCCGGCGCTGCCGGACGAAAAATTCCACGGGGAATAATTTCGGCGGGGATGCGTTGATCGGACGTGACGATGGCACGTCATCAATCCTTGACCGGACCTTGACGGGCGCGCCTCTTAGCAAGGAGGCGCGCCCCTTTCCGTTCAAACCCACACCCGTTTCGTGTAGACATCCCGCCCATGCGCATCCTCACGATCCTCGCCGTGCTCCTGCTGGCCGGCCTCGCGAACCTCGCCGTCTGGTCCATTCCGAACCGGCCGGTGCCGCTCGACCCGCCGCCGGGGGGCAAGCTGAAGAGCGTGTCCTTCGCGCCCTTCCGCGACGGGCAGAGCCCGCTGACCCAGACCTTCCCCACGGTGGCCCAGATCGAGGAGGATCTGGTGGCGCTCGCCCCGCAGGTGGCCGGCGTGCGCACCTACACCTCCCTGGAAGGGCTGGAGGTGGTCCCGGAGCTGGCGCGCAAGCACGGCATCCAGGTCACCATGGGCGCGTGGCTGTCGTCCAAGGCGGAGAAGAACGAGAAGGAGATCGCCTCCCTCATCGATCTCGCCAACCGCTACCCGGACGTCATCACCCGCGTGATCGTCGGCAACGAGGTGCTGTTGCGACGCGAGCTGACGCCGGAGCAGGTCACCGGCTACATCGACCGCGTGAAGGCCGCCGTGAAGCAGCCGGTGTCCTACGCCGACGTGTGGGAATGGTGGCTGAAATACCCGCAGATCGCGGACCACGTCGATTACCTGACCATCCACCTTCTGCCCTATTGGGAGGACGTGCCGGCCGGCGTGGAGGGCGCGACAGAGCGCATCCGCAGTTCCTACCGCACCATCGCCCAGCGTTTCCCCGGCAAGCCGATCCTCGTCGGCGAGACGGGTTGGCCGACCTCCGGCCGCTCGCGCGGCGCCGCCGTGCCGGGCCTCGTCAACAAGGCGAAGTTCGTCAACGGCTTCGTCCGCCTCGCCGAGCAGGAAGGCTTCGACTACAACGTCATCGAGGCGTTCGACCAGGGCTGGAAGGCCAAGCTGGAGGGCACCGTCGGCGGCCACTGGGGTCTCTATTCCGCCGACCGCGAGGCCAAATTCTCGCTCGCCGGCCCGGTGGTGGAGACGAAGAGCTGGCCGGCGCTGTTCGGCATTTCCTCCGCGCTCGGCATCCTGCTGGTCGCCGGGCTGACGCTGCGCGGCCGGCCGCTGACCGCCGGGGCCTTCGCCGCGCTGGCCTTCCTGGCGCAGGGGCTGTCCACCCTGTTCGTCCACGCCGTCCACGCGGCGATGCACGGCAAGCACTACCTCCAGGACACGACGCTGGCCACCGG
>JAEZID010000057.1 GCA_023416195.1 Pseudomonadota bacterium
CGAGCCGCGCCGCTTCATCCTGTTCTGCGACGACCTGTCCTTCGACCATGACGACGCGCATTACAAGTCGCTGAAGGCCGTTCTGGAGGGCGGGATCGAGGGCCGGCCGGAGAATGTCGTGTTCTACGCCACCTCCAACCGCCGCCACCTGATGCCGCGCGACATGATCGAGAACGAGCGCTCCACCGCCATCAACCCGGCCGAGGCCGTGGAGGAGAAGGTCTCCCTGTCCGACCGCTTCGGCCTGTGGTTGGGCTTCCACAACTGCGACCAGCCGACCTACTTCGCGATGATCGAGGGCTACGCCGAGCGTTTCGGCCTCGACGTCCCGGTCGAGCAGCTGCACGCCGAGGCCGTGGAATGGTCGGTGACGCGCGGCAGCCGGTCCGGCCGCGTCGCTTGGCAGTTCATCCAGGACCTTGCCGGCCGCCTGGGGAAACCGCTGCGCTGACCCGCGCGGGCTCCATCTGGTCGCGGGGATCCACGGCCTGGGAGCCCTTGCGCAGCTCGAAATGAAGCTGCGGGCTGGTCACCGATCCGGTCTGCCCGACCGTGCCGATGGCCTGCCCGCGCTTCACCTTCGCCCCGCGCTCCACGTCGATGCGGTCGAGGTGGGCGTAGGCGGTGATGAAGCCGTCGGCGTGCTTGACCAGCAGCAGGTTGCCGAATCCGCGCAGTTCGTTGCCGGCGTAGGCGACCACGCCGTTGTCGGCGGCGACCACGGTCGTGCCCTTGGCGGCGGCGATGTTCAGGCCGTCGTTGTGCATGCCGTCCGGCTTCGGCCCGAAGGCCGAGATCAGCTTGCCCTTCACCGGCCACAGGAAGCGCCCGGCCCCGCGCGGCGGCGGGCTGGTGGGGTCCGGTTTGGGCGGAGTGACGGCCGCCACCTCCTGCGCGGGCGGAGGCGGCGCGGCGGCCGGAGCGGGAGTCGGGGCCGGGGCGGGAATCGGTTCCGCCGCGATGGCGGGCTTCTGCCCCGGCAGGCGGAGCGAGGTCGGGGCCTGCCCCGGCTGGTAGACGCCGCCGGAGGCGGCCGGAGCGGCCGGCGCCGCTTCCGCGACGATGCTGGGCTTGGCCACGGGAACCGGCACGGTCACGGTGGCGGCAGGTGCGGCCACAGCCGAAGTTGCGGATACGGGCGCGGAGGAAGGCGGCGGAAGCTCCGTCGCCTGGACGGACCCGCGCGTCACCTGCTTCACCGGGGCGGTCATCACCACCGGACCGGCGGAAGACGCCGCAGACGGCGACGCCTCGGCCACCGCGACGGCGCCGCCGGAGGTGTTGCCACCCGGCAGGCGCAGGGACTGTCCGACCTGCACCATGTAGGGCGGGCTGAGATTGTTGATGCGGGTCAGCTCGCTTTGATCCACCTTGAACATGCGCGAGATGCCGTAAAGCGTGTCGTTCCTCTGGACGACGTACTGGCGCACGCCGGGCAGGACGAGACGCTGCCCGATCTCCAGCGTGTAGGGCAGGGTCAGCCGGTTGATCTCGATGAGGTCGCGCAGCGGCACGTTGTAGCGGCGCGACAGCGTGTAGGCGGTGTCGCCGCGCGCCACGATGATCGCGCCGCCGACCGAATCCGGCGACACGCCCACGTTGGTGACGGGGGCCGGGGCGCCGGTGCGCTGGCAGGCGGTGGCGAGCGGCAGCAGCAGAAGCGCCGCGAACAGCAGCCGGCCGTTCACGCCGAACGGGCCGGTTGATCCGTTTCGGACGGCGGGTCGGACAGCAACGGTACGAAGCGGACGGGCCACAGATCCTCCCGAGTGAGACCGGTTTCGGTCCGCCGGATGCGGACCACCCGCTCTTCACGGTAGCCCCCACCCAACGGGATGACCATGACACCACCAACGGCGAGCTGATCCGTCAAGTCCTTTGGCGCGTCCGCTCCGCCGGCCGCCGTGACCAGCATGCGTTCGAACGGCGCCTGCTCCGGCCAGCCCTTGGTTCCGTCGCCGTGCCGCGCCGTGATGTTGTGCAGGCGAAGCGCCTGGAAACGCTTCTCCGCCTCGTCCAGCAGGGGCTTCAGCCGCTCCACCGTGTAGACGCGCCGAACCAGCCGCGACAAAATCGCCGCCTGATAGCCGGAGCCGGTGCCGATCTCCAGAACCTTCTGCCGGTCGTTCAATTCCAGCGCCTGGGTCATCAGGGCGACGACCAGCGGCTGGCTGATCGTCTGGCCGAGGTCGATGGGCAGGGCCGTGTCCTCCCAGGCCTGGTCCTGGAAGGCGTCGGGGACAAACTGTTCGCGCGGTATCCGTTCGATGGCGGCCAAAACCCGGGTGTCGGTCACGCCGTTGCGGCGCAACGCCATCAGCAAACGGATCTTACGCGCATCGACTGTCACGCAAAGGCCTGTCTGAGCGTCTGGAGCGTCGGGGTGTGCGTCAGGTCGAGATAGATCGGCGTCACCGAGATGCCGCCCGAGAATACCACATGGATGTCCGTGTCGGGAGCCACATCCGCCTCGCCGCGCAGCGTGCCGATCCAAATGTAGGGCTTGCCGCGCGGGTCCACGCGCTCCAGCAGCTCGTCGCCGATCTTGCGCTTGCCGTGGCGGACCACCTGGACGCCGGTCACCTCGGCGGCCTTGCGGGCCGGGAAGTTGACGTTCAGCAGCACATTCTTCGGCCAGGCGGCGGCGACCGCCTTGCGGATGACGTCGGCGCCCCACGCCTCGGCCGCGTCCCAGTCGATGGGATTGCCGTTCTCGTAATGCTGGCTCATGGCGATGGCCGGCACGCCGAGCAGGGTCGCTTCCATGGCGGCGGCGATGGTGCCCGAATAGGTCACGTCCTCGCCGATGTTGGAGCCCTGGTTGACGCCGGACAGGACGAGCGTCGGGCGCGCGTCCTTCATCACGTGATTGACCGCCAGCAGCACGCAGTCGGTCGGCGTGCCGTCCACCGTGTAGCGCTTCTCGTCCAGCTTGCGCAGGCGCAGCGGCCGGTTGATGGTCAGCGAGTGGCTGGCCGCCGACTGTTCCATCTCCGGCGCCACGACCCACACGTCGTCGCTGAGCGACCGGGCGATCGTCTCCAGCACCTTCAGGCCCTGGGCGTGGATGCCGTCGTCGTTGGTGACGAGGATGCGGGCCTTCGACAGGTCGAGCGGAAGTTCGAACATCAGCGGGCGATCCTCTCCAGGCCCCGCATGTAGGGCCGGAGCGCCTCGGGAATCACGATCGAGCCGTCGGGCTGCTGGTAGTTTTCCAGGACCGCGACGAGGCAGCGTCCGACCGCGACGCCCGACCCGTTCAGGGTGTGGACGAACTGCGTCTGCTTCTCGCCCTTCGGCCGGCAGCGCGCCTTCATGCGGCGCGCCTGGAAGTCGCCGCAGTTCGAGCAGCTGGAGATCTCGCGATAGGCGTTCTGGCCCGGCAGCCAGACCTCGATGTCGTAGGTCTTGCGGGCGGAGAAGCCCATGTCGCCGGTGCACAGCGTCACCACGCGGTAGGGCAGCCCCAGCCGTTGCAGGATCGTTTCGGCGCACCGGGTCATGCGCTCATGCTCCGCCTCGGACTGGTCGGGGGCGGTGATGCTGACCATCTCCACCTTCCAGAACTGGTGCTGGCGGATCATGCCGCGCGTGTCGCGGCCGGCCGATCCGGCCTCGGCGCGGAAGCAGGGGGTCAGCGCCGTGTAACGGTAGGGCAGTTCCTCCGTCGCCACGATCTGGTCGTTGACGAGGTTGGTCAGCGGCACTTCCGAGGTCGGGATCAGGTAATGGTCCGACGCGGTGGTGCGGAACAGATCCTCCTCGAACTTCGGCAGCTGGCCGGTGCCGAACAGGGCGTTGTCGCGCACCATCAGCGGCGGCGCGACCTCCGTATAGCCGTGCTCGGCCGTGTGGATGTCCAGCATGAAGTCGGCGAGCGCGCGTTCGAGCCGCGCGAGCGGCCCCTTCAGCACCGTGAAGCGCGCGCCGGACATGCGGGCGGCGGCCTCGAAGTCCATCAGGCCCAGCGCTTCGCCCAGCTCGAAATGCTGCTTGGCGTTTTCGATGGCCTTCGGCTCGCCCCAGCGGCGGATTTCGAGGTTGGCGGTCTCGTCCGGGCCTTCCGGAACGTCGTCGGCCGGAAGGTTCGGGATGGTGGCGAGCAGGCGGTCCAGCTCGGCGCCCAGCGCCTTCTCCTCCTCCTCGACCTGCGGCAGGCGGTCCTTCAGGGTCGCCATCTCGTCGAGCAGGGGCTGGGCGTCGCGGCCCTCGCGCTTGGCGAGGCCGACCTGCTTGGACACCTCGTTGCGGCGGGCCAGCATCTCCTGCGCCTGGGTCTGGGCGGCGCGGCGGCGCGAGTCGAGGTCCAGCAGCACCGGCGACATCGGTTCCAGGCCCCGGCGGGCAAGGCCGCGGTCGAAGGCGTCGGGGTTCTCACGGATGGCGCGAAGGTCGTGCATGGCTCACGGCGAAACGGATTGGTGGGAGGATGGTTATAGTCCCCCGACCGGGTGAGATCCAGTGGCGCCGCCGTTTTAGCCCTTTTCGCGGTGGCTTCGCCCCCCGGCCCGCCATCGTTCATTTATCGTTGGCCGAGCCGTTCATCTTTGGTGCACAAAGCGGGCTCACTTCTCGCCTATCCCGGACATGCCCCTCGATACCCGTACCCTCGTCATCGTCCTGGTCTGCATCGGGAGCCTGCTCGGCACCGCCGCCCTTCTGACATGGCGCGCCCACCGTCACATCACCGCGCTCGCCTATTGGGCCGCGGCCTCCGGCGCCGGGGTGGTCGGAATGGCGTTCATCGCGCTCTATGGCGTTTTTCCGGCCTCCATCGTGGTGCCGGTCAGCAACGCCGCCGTGCTGACGACCTACATCCTGATCTGGTTCGGCGTCCACAGCTTCGACGGGCGGCCGATCCCGTTTCGAGCGGGCGCGATCACGCTGACCGTCCTGACGGCGGGCAACCTGTGGTTTCTGTTCGTCACCGACGACATCGCCGCCCGCATCCTCATCGCTTCCGCCGGGATCGCCGGCTTTTCCATCCTCTCGGCGGTGGAACTGGCGCGCCCGAGGCGTTCCGAACCGCCGCGTCAGGCGAAGCGCATGACGGCCCTGGTGTTCGCCCTGCACGCGGCCTTCGTCACGGTTCGGGTCCTGATGATGCCGGGCGCCGGCCCGCTCGACTCCGTGGTGGCACCGAACGTCCTGCAAAGCATCGTCTTTCTCGAAGCGATCCTCGCCGTCACGGCCTGGAGCTTCGGCTTTCTCGCCATGACCAGCGAGCGGCTTCAGGCCGATCTCGACCTTCTGGCCACCTACGACCCACTGACCGGGGCGCTCAACCGCCGGGCCTTTCTGGAACAGGCCGACCGGGAACTGGCCCGCGCGGAACGCGCCAAGGCGCCCCTGGCCCTGCTGCTGCTCGACCTCGACCGTTTCAAGCGGATCAACGACGAGCACGGCCACATGGCCGGCGACGCCCTGCTGCGCGCCTTCGCGGAGACGGTCACCGCGCGCCTGCGCCAGGCCGACCTGTTCGGGCGCTACGGCGGAGAGGAATTCTGCCTGCTGCTGCCCGACACGGACCCCGTGGGCGCCAAGGTCCTGGCGGAAGCCCTGCGCGGCGACGTCGAAAGGCGGTCGGTCGACTTCAACGGCAGCCGGCTGGCCGCCAGCGTCAGCATCGGCATCGCCGAATGCCGGACGGGCGCCGGCCTGAACGTGGCTTTCGCCGACGCCGATGCGGCGCTCTACACGGCCAAGCGCAACGGCCGCAATCAGGTGGTTCTGGCCGAGCCGGCGGGCGCCTGAGCGCGGCCGGCCTTACTCCGCCGCGTCTTCGGATTCTTCCTGAGCGCGCTTCTTCTCGATGGCGCGGCCGATCCAGATGGAGATCTCGTACAGCGCCAGCAATGGGATGGCGAGGCCGACCTGGCTGATGACGTCCGGCGGGGTCAGCACGGCCGCGACGACGAACACGAACACGATGGCGTGGCGCCGCTTGGACGCCAACGTCTCGGTCGTCAGCAGGCCGGCGCGGACCAGCAGGGTCAGCAGCACCGGCAGCTGGAAGGCGATGCCGAAGGCGAAGATCAGCTGCATGACCAGCGACAGATACTCGCCGACGCGCGCTTCGAATTCGATGGGCAGGACCGAGGCGTCGCCGCCGGGGTGGAATTCGAACCCCAGGAAGAAGCGCCACGCCATCGGGAAGATGAAGTAATAGACCATCGCCCCGCCCAGGAAAAACAGGACGGGCGTGGCCGCCAGGAAGGGCAGGAAGGCCTTGCGCTCGTGCTTGTACAGGCCGGGCGCCACGAACATCCAGATCTGGCTGGCGACGATGGGGAAGGACAGGAAGCAGCCGGCCCAGAAGGCGACCTTCAGGTAGGTGAAGAACGCCTCGGTCAGGCCGGTGTAGATCATCCGCCGGCCCTGCCCCGCCAGAATGTCGGCGAGCGGCTGGACCAGGAAGTTGTAGATCTTGTCGGAGACGGCGTAGCAGAGCAGGAACGCCACGACGATGGCGATCACCGAATACATCAGCCGGTTGCGCAGCTCGATCAGATGATCGATCAGCGGCATCTTGCTTTCTTCAAGCTCTTCGTCGATGTGGTCGGTGTCGGTCTGGCCGGTCATGTGCGTCTCGCCCGACACGGGGGTCAGGTCTGGAGGGGGTCAGGTCAGGTCTGCTTGTTCGTCGTCGGCACCGCGACCGGCTCAGCGGCCGGAGCCGTGACGGCGGGAATCGCGGAGGCGGGCGACGGGTTGAACTCCACCGGCGGGGCCGGCGGCATGGGAGCGGTCACCGGCGGTTCCGTGGCGGTTTGGGGCTGGGACCGGGACGGCGCGGCCGGGTCTTCCGACGGGCTGCCGGGATAACCGTTCGCGCCCCCATTGGCACCGATTTCGAAGGCGGCCTTCAGGTCGCCCTTCGGGTCCACCGTGTCCTCGACCATCTTCTGAAGATTCGCGTCGCGGACCTTCAGGGCCTCCTTGCGCAGCTCGTCCAGCTCCGCCTCGCGCATCATGTCGTCGAGGTGGCCCTGGAAATCGCGCGCGACCAGGCGCGCCTTCCGCACCCATTTGCCAAGGGTGTAGATGGTCTTCGGAAGATCCTTCGGGCCGATGACCACAAGGGCCACGACCGCGATGACCATCAGTTCCGACCAGGCGATGTCGAACATGACTCTTCGGCCCTCAACAGGCGGCGTGCGGGTGCGGAACGCCGACCGGTCAGGTGCGGGCCGCCTCGTCCTTCTTCACGCCCTGGTCCGGGGTGACCGGATGGGCCGTCGGCTGAACCGTCGTCGGCTGAACCGTCGGCTGGGCGGGCTGGTTCGGTAGAACCTTGGCGTCGGCGGCGGGAGCGGCGGCGTCCTCGCTCTCGTCCTTCAGGCCGGCCTTGAAGTTCTTGATGCCCTTGGCGAGGTCGCCCATCACCTTCGGCAGCTTTCCAGCGCCAAAGAGAACGAGGACGATCAGCAGAACGATGAGCCAATGCCCGATGCTAAAAGATCCCATGACACACTTTTCCTGAGCGGCTTTCCCGTCGGCGGGGCGGCACTATAGCAGAAAGGTTCCCCCACCGCAACGTTCGGCGGAGGGAACCGCCTCAAGGTCTCAAGTGGTGCTTTCGGCTGGAAAAACGAAGGCCTGACATGGGTCCAAAGTGACCGAAACGTGGCTTTCCTCCGGAGGCAGGAACTGGCCCGGCATGCGGGAATGCAGATGCACCGACCCGCCCTTTCCATCAGGCATGCCCAAATGGACGAGGCTGGACCGCCCCAGAAGCCGCGCCGCCATCACCCGCGCCAGCGTCGGCAGCGCGCCGCCGGGCGCCATGGCCGAGGACACCGGCGCCAGCTTCAGCGCCTCCGGCCGGATCAGCACGTCGGCGTTCGTCCCGTCGGCCATGCCGGGGGCGGGCAGCGGGCCGACCGGGGTGTCCACCGCCCCGCCCTGCACCACGCCCGTCAGCCGGTTCACCTCGCCGAAGAAGGCGGCGGCGAAGGCGTTGACCGGCCGCGTGTAGAGGTCCACCGGGTTGCCGACCTGCACGACCTCGCCGGCCCGCATCAGCGCGATGCGGTCGGCCAGGAACATCGCCTCCTCCGGGTCGTGGGTGACCAGCATGGTGGCGGCACCATTCTGCTTCAGGACGTGCAGCGTCTCGTCGCGGATCTGCTCGCGCAGGCGAGCGTCCAGGCCGGAGAAGGGCTCGTCCAGCAGCAGCACGGACGGGTTGGGCGCCAGGGCGCGGGCCAGCGCCACGCGCTGCTGCTGCCCGCCCGACAGGTGGTGCGGGAAGGCTTCGGCGTAGTCGGCCATGCCGACCTGCCCCAGCGTCTCCAGCGCGCGGCGGCGCTGCGCCTCGGCGGACAGGCCGGACAGGCCAAAACGCACGTTGTCGAGGACCGACAGGTGCGGGAACAGCGCGTAATCCTGGAAGACGAGGCCGACGCCGCGCTTTTCCGGCGGCACCGCGCCGCGCTCGTCGGCGACGATCCGCCCGGCGATGCGCACGGAACCGGTCTGCACCGCCTCCAGCCCCGCCGCGATGCGCAGCAGAGAGGACTTGCCGCAGCCGGACGGGCCGCACAGGCAGACGATCTCACCGGCCCCGATGGTCAGGCTGACATCGTCCACCGCCGTGACCTTGCCGTAGCGGTGGGTGACGCGTTCCAGCGCCAGAGCCTCCACCGGAATAGCGGCCGGCGCGGAATTGGGGCCGAAGGCATCCACGGTCGTGCTGGCCGGGAACGTCACGGGAGCGGCCTGGCAGGGCGCCTCGTCTCCCCGGCCGAACAGCGCCGAGGCGCGCTCCCGCAGGGCATCGCGCAGGCGGGCGGGGCGGTCGTCGGTGACGGATGGTTGTGCCATGTCGGTCCCGGACTGAAGCGGCCTGAAATGTCAGATACCCTTACTAAACGTCCGGACGCTGCGGTGCAAATGGTTCCTATTCTCGCAGCGCTGCGTTCAGGCGTCCTCGTCGGCATCCGCGGCGGCGGACTCCTCCGCCCCGCCCCCGGCGATGCCCAGCAGGACAGGCCGCGAGTCGAGCAGGCCGGCGGCGCGCAGATCCTCGACGCCCGGCAGGTCGCGCAGGGATTCCAGCCCGAAATGGTCCAGGAAATGGTCGGTGGTGACCCAGGTCAGCGGCCGGCCCGGCGTCTCGCGGCGGCGGCCGGGCCGGATCCAGCCGTTCTCCATCAGGATGTCCAGCGTGCCCTTGCTGGTCGCCACGCCACGGATCGCTTCGATCTCCGCGCGGGTGACCGGCTGGTGGTAGGCGATGATCGCCAGCGTCTCGATGGCCGCGCGGGACAGCTTCTTGGAAACCTCTTCCTCCTGCCGCAGCAGGGGTGCGAGGTCCACGGCGGTGCGGAACGACCAGCCCGCCCCCGTCCGCACGAGATTCACGCCGCGCGGCGCGTAATGGGTGCGCAGGTCGTTCAGCAGGGCCGGGACGTTGGCGTCGGGGCCGAGCCGTCCGGCCAGCGTTTCCTCGTCCAGCGGGTCGGCGGAGGCGAACAGCAGCGCCTCCAGGAGCCGCAGCTTCTGGATCCGGGCCTCGACCTCGTCGGGGTTGGTGACGTCCTCGATCATCAATCCTGAACCGTTCATTCCTGCCGGGGGCTATTCCTGCCGTTGGGCGCGGCGGACGTAGATGGGGGCGAAGGCGCCGTCCTGCCGCAACTCCACCTGACCGGCCTTCGCCAATTCCAGCGTCGCCGCGAAATGCGCGGCCAGCGCGGAACGGGTCAGCAGCGCGCCCCCCACCCCGTCCGGCAGGAAGCTGGACAGCGTCGCCCAGTCCGGCATGCGCCCCAGCATCTCCGACAGGCGCCGCACCGCATCCTCCAGCGAATAGAGCCGCACCGGCTCGATGTGCAGGACGCCGTTCTCCTTGCGCCTCTTGTGCTCGCCGTAGGCCTTCAGCAGGTCGTAGAGCGTCACCTGGAAGACCGACTTGCGCTGGATGTCCACGTCCTCCGGCGCGCCGCGCGCGAAAACCTCGTGCCCCAGGCGGGGACGGCCGAACAGCTTGGCCGACGCCTCCTTCATCGCCTCCAGCCGCTGCAGCTGGAAGGCCAGCGCGGCGGCCATGTCCTCGCCCGACGGCTCCTCGTCCTCGATCTGCGGGATCAGCAGGCGCGACTTCAGATAGGCCAGCCACGCCGCCATCACCAGATAGTCGGCGGCCAGTTCCAGCCGCACCTTGCGCGCCTCCGCGATGAAGGCGAGGTACTGGTCGGCGAGTTGGAGGATGGAGATCCGGGTCAGGTCCACCTTCTGCTCGCGCCCCAGCGCCAGCAGCATGTCCAGCGGCCCCTCGAACCCGTCCAGAACCAGCACCAGCTGCTCGGCGGCGATGTCGGGGGTCAGGCGGTCCTCTTGGAAGTCCTCGCCCGCCATCTCACGACCCGCCATCTCACGAGTTGCCGCTGAGGATCTGGATCAGGTCGATGACGTAATCGACCGGCGGGCCGAGCACCCAGGCCATGACGTTCAGGTTCATCCCCAGCTCCCGCCCGATCATCGGCAGCAGGAACAGCACGCCGATCAGGATGAACATGCCGTAGCGCTCCAGCCGGGCCAGCGGGAAGGCCAGCACGTCGGGCAGGATGCCCACCGCCACCCGCCCGCCGTCCAGCGGCGGCAGCGGGATCAGGTTGAAGACCATCAGCACGACGTTGACCAGGACCGACACCTCCAGCGCGGCGCGGAACCACAGCTCGAACGGGTTGCCCTGCGGGTCGGTGAACCCCCAGAGCATCGCCGACACCAGCGCCAGCAGGAAATTGACGCCCGGACCGGCCAGCGCCACCCACACCATGTCGCTGCGCGGGTGGTACAGGCGCCCGAAATTGACCGGCACCGGCTTGGCCCAGCCGAACACGAAGCCGGTGGTGAAATACATCAGCGCCGGCAGGATCACCGTGCCGAACGGGTCGATGTGGCGGATCGGGTTCAGCGTGACCCGCCCCATCACCCGCGCCGTGTCGTCGCCGCGCCACCAGGCGACGAAGCCGTGCGCGGCCTCGTGCATGGTGATGGCGAGGATCGCGGGGATGGCGACCGCCACGATCATCGGAATGCGGTCGATCAAACCTTCCACGCGCCTCTCCTTCAGGCCACCGGGTTGCCGAGCAGGTCGGCCAGCCGCGCCTTTAGCGCCGGGATGTCCGCCGGCTCGGCCTTGCGGCGCGCCGCCTGCGCGCGCACCCAGCGCTGGGCGGCGGCGTAGCTCATCGGCGGCACGGCGTCGGCCACGGCGTCCATCTCCTCCATGTCACCGTTGCAGTGGAGCACGACATCCAGCCCCGCCGCCAGCACGGCCTTCGCCCTATGTCCCATGTCGCCGGCCAATGCCCCCATGGACAGGTCGTCGCTGAACAGAAGGCCATCGAAACCGATGGGCGCGCCGCGCACCACATCCCGCACCACGGTGGCCGAGGTGCTGGCCGGGGCGTCCGGGTCGATGGCCTTCAGCACCACATGCGCGACCATGCCGAGCGGCATGTCGGCCAGATCGCGGAAGGGCGCGAAGTCGGTGGCCTCCATCTCCTCGCGCGAGGCGTCCACCACCGGCAGTTCGGCGTGGCTGTCGGCGAAGGCGCGGCCGTGGCCGGGGATGTGCTTGACCACCGGCAGGACGCCGCCGGCCAGCAGCCCCTCGCAGGTCGCCCGCGCCAGATCGGCCACCCGCGCCGGATCGCGCGCGAAGGCGCGGTCGCCGATGATGTCGTGGGCACCCTCCACCGGCACGTCGCAGACCGGCGCGCAGTCCACCGACACGCCCACGTCGCTCAGCGTGTGGGCCAGCAGGCGGGCGTTGATCCAGGCGGCCTCCCGTCCGGCGGGCCCGTCGCTCTTGGCCAGATCGCCGAAGGCGCGCATCGGCGGGAAGGACGGCCAGTGCGGCGGCCGCAGCCGGGCGACCCGACCGCCTTCCTGGTCGATCAGCACCGGCGCGTCGGCCCGGCCGACGCTGTCGCGCAGGTCGGCGACCAGCGCGCGCACCTGCTCCGGCGTCTCGCAGTTGCGCCGGAACAGGATGAAGCCCAGCGGATCGGCGCGATGGAAGAACGCCCGCTCCGCGTCGCTCAGCGCCGTGCCGGCGCAGCCGAAGACGACGGCGCGCGGCCGATGGGCCTTCGTCGCCGGGGCCATGGACGGATTATGGACGGACAACCACACACCCCACGTTCTGTGCCTTCAGCGCCGCGCAGGCGGCCTTGGCCCGCGTCTCGTCCACACCGACGCCCTGGACGCGGTAGAAAATGCCCTTTTCGCCGAGGTCGGCCTTGGCGACCTGCATGGACAACCCGCCGAGCGCGTCGCCGTAACGGCTGGTCAGCCGCTTCCACTCCGACGCGGCCTCCGCCTCGCTGCGCACCGAAGCGAGCTGGATGCGCCAGCCGCCCGCGCCGGGGGATTTGGCCGGCGCGGCCGGTTGCGGAGCGGCGGCCGGGGCTGGGGCGGGCTTTGCCGGCTGCGGGGCCGGCTGCGGC
>JAEZID010000115.1 GCA_023416195.1 Pseudomonadota bacterium
TCGCGGCCACCGGCAGCCGGGCCGCCGCGGCGAAGGCCACCGCAAACCCGAACGCGAGGGCGACGGCGGCCGGTTTGTCGAGTCCGGCCACCAGCACCAGCGCGAACCCGACGACGGCGAGCAGGCGGGTTCGCGGATCGAGGGTTCCGATCGGCCCGGCGCCGTCCGGTCCATCGGGCGACGCGACAGGGCGACGCGGCGTGTGGACGTGAGCCGTGCGGGCGTGACCCGTATCGGCATGGCTGGTGTGGACGTGGCTCATCGTGCCGCTTCGCTCCCGGTGGCGGCGGCACCGGGCCGCGGCCGCTTTCTCGGGCGCATGGCGAGGCCGTAGGCCAAACCACCGAGCCCGACGATGTAACCGATGCCGCCCAGCACGTCGTGCCACCGCGCGGCGTCCTGGAAGGCGTCCAACTGCTCGCGCAGCGGCCTGACCTGCCGCGCCACGCTCCGTTCGACCAGCGCCGCCAGGTCGGCCGGCGGCGGCGCCGTCCCCACGGGTGGGGCGGCGGGCGGGGCGTCCGGCAGTTCGGCGGCCCGGACGACAAAGCTCGCTTCGTGGCCGTCCCCGCCCTCGGCCGTGATCCGGAGGTCGCGGCGCTGCCCGGCCTCGAAGCGGAAGCCGCCGTCCGGGTCGGTCCGCCCCTGGAAGATCACGGTCCCGTCTGGAACGGTGGCGACGACGGCGGCGTCCCGCGCCCGGCCGCCGGGGCTGAAATACACGTAGCCCGAGACCATCGCCCCCTCGGCGGCGGCGAACACCTTCATCCTGTGGGCCAAGGCCGCGTGGCCGTGGGCGATCATGGGCAGCGCCAGCAGGGCGGGCAGCCAGAACGGCCTCATTCCGCGGTCTCCTCGGCAAGATGGAACAGGGGGCGGTCGAGAAGCTCCGGCTTCACGCGCAGGACCAGACCGATCGCCGCCGCCGTGAAGAAGGCTTCGATCACCATCACCGGCGCATAGGCGGCGACGACCAGCGTGGCGGCGGGAACGAACTCCTGCCCGCTCAGGGCCAGGACCAGGGCCACCGCGATCGCGGTCAGCAGAACGCCGAACGCTCCGGCGAAGCCGGCCGTGACCGCCGTCCAGCGGCTCTCCGGCCCAGCCCGGCGGCGCACGGCGTCGAACAGCAGGCCGCAGAGGACGGCCGGCACCGCCATGCACATGACGTTGACCCCCAGCACGACCGCTCCGCCGAAGCCGAAGAGAACGGCCTGGAGCAGCAGGGCGACCAGAATGGCGGGAAAGGCCGCCCAGCCCAGCGCGACCCCGGTCAGGCCGTTGAGGATCAGGTGGACGCTGGTCGGTCCGACCGGAAAATGAACCAGCGACGCGACGAAGAACACCGACGAGAGCACCGCCACCTGGGGGATGCGTTCGGGTTCCATCCGCTTCAGGCCATAGGCGCACCCCGCCGCCGTCACCGCCGCGCCGGCGGCGAGTATGGGAAGCGACAACACGCCGTCCGGGATGTGGGCCATGACGCCGACCTTCCTTGCCCTTCGGTTCCGCCTATTTCATGTCCACGGCCTTGACCCAGATCGTCCCGCCGATTTCGAGCGGGGCGGGCTGGCCGTCGGGGGCCGGTCTGGGCGTGCCGGTCGCGCTCACCGCGTTGAACGCCCACCAGCCGGCGCGCGGCATGGCGTAGGCGAAGATGCCCGCGCCGTCGGTCCTGACGATCTGCGTGACGAAGGGATCGGCCGGCGCGTGGACAGAGCCGTCGTTCTTCCACTCGATCTCGACATCGGCGTTGGGAAGCGGCTTGCCATCCTTCGTCACGACGCCCCGGAACAGGTTGCCGGTCCACAGCCCATAGGGGCGGGTGAGCGGCCGGATCTCGATGGGAAAGCCGACCATGGCGTCCCAGCCCTCGCCGGACCCGACGCCGACGACGACCTTGGCGTAATGCAGGATGTGCTTGCGTTCCGCCGGTTCCCAGTACGGTGCCGGTTCGAGGAAGAACACGCGGTCGCCGGGCTCCTTGACCGCGTAGGCGGCGCCGTAGGCGGTTTTGCCGTCGATGGTCCGGGGCTTCAGGCTGGCCAGCAGATCGACCGTCCTGCCGTTGGCGAGGACGCCGAACCGTTCCGGCTGGCCCATGTCCATGGTCGGCCCGCCCTCCATGGGATGGGTGAAGACCAGATCGAGCGTGACGGTCCGGCTCCCCTCATCCGGCACGATGTCGGTGGAGGGCAGGATCTCCTGGAAATGAGCATCGGCGCCGCCCCCTGCGAAAGCCAGCATGGCGAAAAGAAGACTTGCGACGACCCGCTCCCCCGAACGATTGAGCATGGTCGGCTCCCCGTGTTCCGTATGAAGAATTCATGATTTGTCTTACGGCGATGGAAGTGCAAGTTCCTTGGGTAAACCGGATGAAACAATAATGGCTGAGCGTTTCTTCTGAAAGATTGGGTGGTCTCTTTTGCGTGGACGGTTTCTTCAAACCGGGGACGTCGAGGGTGACATCGGGCGTGTTCGGGCCCGCCGCCCGGAGTAGGATGAGGCGAGGTGACCTGACAAGACCCGGCGGGCGGCGCACATGGAACGGATCACGGTTTCCCTGGACGATGAACTGCTCCATCACTTCGACGGGTTCATCCGGCGAAAAGGCTACACGAACCGGTCCGAGGCGGTTCGCGACATCCTGCGCGACGTCCTGCAAGAGGATCGCCTGTCCACCGGCGAGGCGCCGCACTGCATCGCCAGCCTGAGTTACGTCTACAATCACCACGAACGGGAACTGTCCCGGCGCCTCGCCGACATCCAGCACGCGCACCACGACCTGATCCGCGCGACCGTCCATGTCCATCTCGACCATGAGAACTGCCTGGAGGTGTCGCTGCTGGAAGGGCCGACCGGGGTGGTGCGCGACGTCGCCGACGCCATTTCCGCCGAAACCGGGGTCCGGCACAGCCGGGTCAACCTCATTCCGGTGGACGTGACGGTCACGGACGGCCTTCATGACGCGGGCGGTCTGCACCATCCCCATCACGATCATCCCGCGACCGACCGGCCGCACGTCCACACCAGGCCGAAGCCCTGACGCGGGTCTGCGTTCCCACTTGCGGCGGCGCAGGGCCTCAATCCAGGTAGAGGATCCAGCCGGCGGCGAGCAGCAGGCACAGGACTGCCGTCGGTATGCCCGCAATGGAGAATTCCATGAACCCGATGTTGATCCCGCGCCGGCCCGCTTCTTCGACGATGATGATGCCGGCGAGGCTGCCGAAGATCACGGCGGCGGATGAGAAGCCCGCCCCCAGCACGATGGCCGCGCCAAGCACCTCGGGGTGGGCGGCACCCTTCAGAAACGGGGCCGCCAGCATCACGGCGGGATTGCTCCCGACGATGTTCGATAGAACCGACATGGCGACGAGCATCTGCATGGGGCTGTGCAGATCGAACCCGGACATGCGAAGTTGTGCGATCATGCGTTCCGGCAG
>JAEZID010000135.1 GCA_023416195.1 Pseudomonadota bacterium
ACCACGCCGGGCACCCGGAACAGCGGCTCCCACTGCTCCAGCGCCGTGTAGGCGCTCCGGCGTTGCGCGGTTATCAACTGGCTGCGCCAGCCGATGCCGACCTTCAGCCCCGGCCCCAGCGCCGCCACCCGCTCCCGCCACAGCGCCACCCGCGCCGGGTCGGGCACCAGCCAGGGATCCGCAACGTCGAAGGCCGCCACCGTCGCGCGCAGCAGGCGCGGCAGGGAGCCGGCCGGAATGTGGGCGTCGCAGTCCGCCGGCACGATGGTCTCCCGGCCATCCGGTCCGACGCTCTCCGCGCGCACGGTGGCCCAGGGGAAGGCACGGGCGAACAGCGAGACCAGACGCCGGTCGCACTCGATCACCAGACGACCGACCCGCCGCGCGACGTCCGGAAAGCAGGAGGCGAACAGAATTTCGTCGCCAACCCCCTGCTCACGCCACACAAGAAGGCGCTTATCCGCCATCGCCTCGCCCTCCCACAGGGGCGCGGCGATGGCGCGGTTCTCATAGCCCTTGGCGCGGAACCGCCACTGGTAGGACTCCCACCCCTCGGCAAGATTGCCCTTGGCGAGTCGCACCAAGCCCATGTTCAGGTGTGCCGCCGCCAGGGTCGGATCGAGGTCGAGCGCACGCTGCAACGGGCCTTCCGCCAAATCGGTCCGGCCGGTCTGCCAGAACAGCATGCCCAGATTGGCGTTCGCCTCCGCGTGCCGGTCATCGGCCTGCAAGGCGGCCCGGTGGGCGGCCTCGGCTTCTCCCAACCGCCCGAGGACCTGAAGCGCCAGCCCCCAAGAGGTGCGGGCCACGGCGCTGCCGGGGGTCAGAAGGACCGCGCGACGGTGCACGCGCTCGGCCTCCGGCACGCGATCCTCATCCTGCAACGCCACGCCAAGGTTGGTGTAGGAGTCGGGATAGTCCGGGTGCGCGGCGATGGCCATGCGATACAACCGGATCGCGGGTGCGAGCCGGTGCAAGGCCTTGTGGACATTCCCCAGATTGTTGAGCGCTTTTCCGTAATCGGGCCTCAGGACAAGCGCCCGCCGACAGTTTGCCGCAGCCTCGCCCAGCCGCCGCAATCCGTCGTAGGCCGTGCCCAGGTTGTTGAAGGCCGCGGCATCGTCCGGCTGAACGGCGATGCAGCCACGCAGGGCGGTGATGGCCTCTTCAAAAGCACCAAGATCGAGCAAAGCCACGCCGATGTTGTTCCGCGCGGCGGTCAAACCGGGATCGGCCGCCAGAGAGAGCCGGTACCGCGAGACGGCCTCCGCCCAGCGCCCCTGCGTTTGCAGGATGCGGCCCAGGGTAAAGTGTAACAGCGCGCTCGATGGGGCGGCCGCAACCGCCGATTCGAGCACCGCCTCCGCCTCGGTGTCACACCCCTGCTCGTGCAGCAGGTTCGTCAGTTCGATGATCAGTTCGGCGTCGGCGGGCGTGTTGGCCAGGGCTTGGCGCAGACAGATCTCGGCATCGGCATGGCGCAGCGCACGCAACGACAGCGCCAGATTGCGCCACGCCGGGGCGTAACCCGGCGCCGCCTTCACGACCTCGTGGAAACAGACGGCCGCAAGATCGTCACGACCCGCCCGACGGTAAATGCAACCCAGGTCATGACGGACACCGGCAAGGTTCGGATCGCGCGCCAGCGCCTCGTTGTAGGCGGAGGCGGCTTCCCCATAGCGCTCCAACCCCTCAAGAGCCTTGCCCAGATTGCCGAACGCCTCGGCGTTGCCGTCCTGCAGCGTGACGGCGCGCCGATGGGCGGTGACCGCTTCCTCCAGCCGCCCTTGAGCCGCGAAGGCGATCCCCAGGCTGTTGAAGGCTGCCCCGAATTCCGGAAGGACGGCAAGCGACGCCGTGATCCGCGCGACCGCCGGACCCGGCTGGCCCGCATGATGAGCGGCAAGACCGGACAGGTGCAGCGCATCGGCGTGAGCGGGCACCAAGCCGAGGATGCGGTCGTACAGTGCCTGCGCCTCGGCAAGCCGATCCGCCCGGTGATGATCGATGGCGGCGTCGAGCAGATCGCCGACCGATGAAATCGCGTCGGTATCGTACCCGGACGGCGGCTGCGTCACGGCGCCGGATCGGATGAAGGATCGGTGGCGGCCTCACCGGGTGAATCGGCGCCACCCTTGAACAACTTCCGGCACAGCTTCAACGCACGGTAGTAGTTCCGCTCCTCGACCAGACGCTCGATGTCGTCCAGATCCTTGCGGCAGTCGGGACGTGCGTCGCGCGTTTCTTCCAGGATGGAGGCGAAGCGCTGCAGGTTCAGCACGGTGTCTTCCGGGAAGATGTAGATCAGCTGAATGACGAAGTAGAGCTTCTTTTCGATGCAATCGATCTGCTCTTCCTTCAACACCTCGCGCCCGCGCAGGAAATTGGCGGTGTTGTAGAGGAAGAACGAGCCGGGCCGGTCACCGGCACCGATGACGGCTCCGTTGATGATGACCTTTTCGTTGGGACGAAGAACGAACTTCAAAGGCATGAGAACGGACCCGGTGCTGGCTGGCTGGCGTCTGGCGGAGCGGGGAACAGCATAAGCCGAGCCCCCGGACTGCGCCATGAACCAAATGGAACGGGCGGCGGCTTGCGCCGCCGCCCGCCGGGCGTGATCCTACCCGAAGTCCCAGGCTTAGAACAGGCGCAGGATGGACTGCTGCGACTGGTTGGCCAGCGAGAGGGCGATGGTGCCCAGCTGCTGCCGGGTTTGCAGCATCAGCAGGTTCGCACCTTCCTCGTTCTGGTCGGCCAGCGTCAGCTTGCTCGCACCTTCCTGCAGCACGTCGCTGAACTCCTTGGTGAAGTTCTCACGGGTCGTGATGATGTTCAGGTTGGTGGACAGCGTCTGCGAGGACGACCGCAACGTCTGCTTCGCGTGGTCGATGCCGGCGACCGCGTTGTCGATGTCGGCGCGATCGGTCCAGTTGTTCTGGGCGTAGTCGAGACGCAGGCCCTGGCCGCTGGTGGTCAGGTTCTGCGCCTTCACCGTGATCGAGTTGGTGTTGCGCTCGTTCAACTGCACCGTCAGGTCGTTCGACGTGTTGGCGTCGGTCACCTGCACCGTCACCAGGTTCGCCGCCTTGTTGCCGGACGCCGCTTCCTTGATGGTCTTCTGATCGACGTCGACGCGCACCGTGCCGGTGTCGAAGGCGAAGGACTGCTCACCACCCGACAGCTTGCCCTCGCCGCGGTTGGCCATGCCGTCGCGGGTGATGGTGTTGCCGGCCAGGTTCGTGGCGGAGATTTGGATGTCGACCTTCTTTTCGATGGTCGAGACGCCGTTGCCGCCGTTGGCCGCCTGCTCCAGCAGTTTGCGGTCGATCGTGAAAGACACCACCGTGCCCGACGCGAAGCTCTCGGAGATCTTCTTGGTCAGCGCGTTCTCGGCGCTGGCCGACACGGTCATCTCGCGGGCCACGCCCGGGGTGGTCGCGCCGGTCAGCGTGATCGTACCGTTGGAGTGGATGGTTACCGAGTCGATGTCCTTGCCGGCCAGACGGCCGGTGCCGATCTGGGCGGAGATCGAGGCGGCCAGCTTGGATGCCACGTTGGCGGCGGCGTTCTGGCCCATGGCCGTGTCGTCGGACGTCGCCTTGTAGGTGAAGGTCTGGCCCTCGACGGTGATCGAGAAGCTGTCGCCCGCTTCGATCGTGCCGCTGACGTTGACGTTGGTCACCTGCGGCACGCCCGAGGTCGCCGCCGTCGTGGTGTTGGCTTCGATCTTCTGGTTGTTGTCGAAGAAGGTGATCGTGCGGGATTCGTTTCCGTCCGAGACGATGAAGGAGCGCTCGCGGCCGACCGCGCCGCGCACCTCGATCTGGACGTCGGAGAAGGAGCCCAGCGTGCTGGACATCGTGCCCGACAGCTTCATGCCGGTCAGGCCGTGCGCCATCTCGGCGTTGGCGATGTCGCCGGCCGCGCCCTCGATCGAGCCGTCGCCCTTGACGCGCACCGTGTAGGTGTCGGCCGACACCACGTTCGTCACGCGGGCGTTCTCAAGGCCGGTAACGGTGTTGACCGCAGCGCGCGAGGTGGCGGTGGTGTCCATGCGCATGCCGTTGCCGGCCAGCAGATTCTTGCCGCCGTAGCTGGAGTCGCCGGCGAGCTTGTCGATCTGGTCCTTCAGCGCGTTGAACTGCGAGGCCAGCGACTTGCGGGTGGCCACCGAACCGGCGTCGTTGCCGAGAGCCGCGTAGGCGGCGGTGGTCAGACCGCGAGCCTGTTCGATCATCGCGTCGATCGAGGTCAGCCCCTTGTCGGCCGCCTTGATGGTGGTGATCGCCTGGCCCATCGTGTCCTTCAGCGCGGTCAGGTCGCCGGCGCGCTGGTTCAGGCCCTTCGCCGCGAAGAAGGCGGTCGGGCCGTCGAGGGCGGTGTTGATCTTGTTGCCGGTCGAGAGAACGTTCTGCTTCTGCGCGATCTTGTCCTGAACGCCCTGCAGCTGCAGGAGGTTCGTGCGCATGCTCGCAGAGAGGGAGATGTCGCCAACAGCCATGGTAGTCGCTCCTTTTGGAGGATGTCGGTCCGATCCGCCTTGTGCGGACGGAGAGGGACTAATTCCCTCGTGACCTCTCTAGGCAAAAAGCGGGCCAGTCCAAAATTGCCGCGCGACCGAGGCAATCCCTGCCTCCCGGCAGAAAGATGCCCGGCAAATTTTGCCTAGCGCCCGGCAGAAAGTGCCGGTTCCCCGGCATCGTTTGCCGCCCCGCCCGTCGTCCGGGCAGAATCTGCCGGGTTGCCATCGGCGGCGAGCAGGATGGCTTCGCACACGGCGAGCGGGCCGGCGGCCAGGGCAGCGGTTCCCCAGGACCAGCCGACGCCGAACCCCGACAGCAGCAACCGGCGGGAGCCGGCGCGCAACGGCCCCGCCAGTTCCGACGCCAGCGCCAGCGGGATCGAGGCGGAACTGGTGTTGCCGTAGCCGGCCAGCGCCAGCACGGTCTGCGCGGGCGTGGCGCCGAGCTTCTGCGCCAGATGGCGGATCATCTGCGCGTTGGCCTGATGAAGGACGACGTGGTCCACGCCCTCCATGGACCAGCCGGCGAGGTCCAGAGCCGCGCGGATGTTGCCCGGCACCTCACGCAGGGTGAAGGCGAAGACCTGGGTGCCGTCCATGAACAGATGGGCCGGCGCGTCCGGTGCGCGCAAGGCCCCGCCGGGCACCGTCAGGTAAGGCGCGCCGGCCCCGTCGCTGCCCAACGCAAAGGCCATCGGGCCGGCGTCGGCGTCGATCTCCAGCGCGCTTGCGGTCGCCGCGTCGCCGAACAGCGGCGCCACGGCGCGGTCGTTGGGGTCGAGCACGCGCGAGGTCGTGTCGCCCGCGATCAGCAGGGCGCGCCTGCCCCCGGCCGCCTTGAGCATCGCCGCGGCGGTCCACAGCCCGTAGACATAGCCCGAGCAGCCGAGCGTCAGGTCCAGCACCGCCGCGCCCTTGCCCAGCCCCAGCCGGTGGTGAAGACGGTAGCCGGAGGCCGGCAGGATGTGGTCGTGGGTCTGGGTGACCATGACCAGCAAATCCACCGAGGCGGGATCCCAGCCCATCCGGTCCAGCAGGCGGCGCCCGGCGGCCTCCGCGAGGTCCGAGGTGCACTGGTGCGCCGGAACGAGATGGCGGGCCTTGATGCCCGTCGCCTTGGCGATCTTGCGGGCAGCCTCCTCACCGAAGCGGGCGACCAGATCCTCCACGGTCTCGCGCCCTTCCGGCACGCAGGCGACGACGCCCTTCAGGGCCACGCCCTCGATCACGCTGGCGACCATGAGGACTTCTCCTTCGCCTTCAGCAGGTGATCCCGCCATCGACCACGATGGTCTGGCCGGTCACGAAGGCACCGCCGTCGCCCAGCAGGAAGCGGACCACCGGCACCACGTCCGCCACGTCGCCGAGCCGGCCGAGCGGCGTGCGCCGCACGATCTGCTCGCGCTGCCCCTCGGCGAGCGTACCCGACATCTCGGTCGTCAGATAGCCGGGCGCCACGGAGTTGACGGTCACCCGAAGCCGCCCAACCTCGCGGGCCAGCGCGCGGGTCAGCCCGTCCAGCCCGGCCTTCGACGCCGAATAGGCGGCAAGCCCGGTGTAACCGCGCTGCCCGATGATGGAGGAAACGTTGACGATCCGCCCCGCCCCGCGCCGCACCAGCTTGGCGCGCAGGAAGGCGCGGGCGGTCTGGATCGCGCCGACGAGGTTGGTCTGGATGACCTCCTCCACGTCCACCTCGGGAAAGCTGGCGAGCACGCCTTCGCGGGCGATGCCGGCGTTGTTGACGAGGCCCCACAGCGGCGACGCCCCGCCCCACTCCACGGCGGCGTCCATGAAGGCGCGCACCTCGTCGGCATCGCCGATGCGGCAGGCCTTCCAGAACAGATCCGGGCCGGCGAGCCGTTCCAGCGCGTCGGACGGGGAACGGCTGCACGTCGAGACGCGGTAGCCGTCGGCCAGCAACGCCTCCACCAGCCCGAGGCCCAGGCCGCGGCTGCCACCGGTGACGATGACGTGTCGCTTGGTTCCGGTCATACCGTCCCTTCCCGCTTCTTCTTGCCCGCCGCACCCAGCGGGATGGTCTCGACGATGGTGATCGCGCGCGGGCGCGCCGCCGGCGGGAGTTCCGCTGCCGCCTCGCGGATGGCGGCGCGCAGGACCGCTTCCCCGACGCCGGGCGCCGGCACCACCAAGGCGGTCAGGATGTGCCCGGTGATCGGGTTGGCCGCCGGCCGCACCAGCGCGTCCTGCACGCCCGGCACGGTCAGCAGACGCTGTTCGACCGCTTCCGGAGAGACCTTTACGCCGCCGACGTTCACCCGCCCGTCCAGGCGGCCGGCGAACAGCACGCGGTCACCGCGCAGCTCGACCACGTCGCCGGTGGACAGCCAGTCCCCGGATGGGCTTGCGGCACCGGCGTAGCCCAGCATGGAGCGGGGGCTGTTCACCTCCAGCACGCCGTCGCGGATGCGCAGGGCGACGCCGTCCACACCCGTGTCCAGCCACGCCGCCGGAAAGCCCGCGCGTCCGTCCGTGACGGCGAAGAGGGCGCCGGCCTCGGTGGAGGCGTAGATGTGGCGCAACTTGGCGGCGGGGAAACACGCCTTCAGACGGTCGAGGAGAGGCTGGTCGGCCGCCTCGCCACCGAGCGTGATGGAGACCAACGGCGGCCGTTCATCCCCGAGCGTCAGCAGGAAGGCCCGCCAGAAGCTGGGAGTGCCGCTGATGTGGGTCGCACCGTGCCGGACGGCGGCGCGGGTGAGATCGGCGGCACCAGCACCGGGAACGGCGATCAGCGCGGCGCCGGAGGCCAGCGCGGTCAGGATCACCTGAAGGCCGGCGAAGGCCGCCGGTTCGTAGGTCAGCAGCCAGCGCGCGGTCGGATCGCCCGTTCCGCGCAGCCGCCCCCGCAGCCGTTCGAAGTCGTGACGGGCGCGCTTGGGCGTCCCGGTGGTGCCGGAGGTTTCGAGAAGGACCGAGAAGCCACCATTCCGGCCTTCGTCCGCCCGCTCCTCCCGATCTTTCTCCCCAGGGAGGGCGATGGCGTCGTGCCGCTTCAGAAACAACTCCACCCCCGCCCGTTCGGCGGCAACCAAGGCGGCCACGACGGCGCTGGGACGATCCTCCTTCACGACCGCACGGCCGGCGGCGCGAAAATCCGCTTCCAGCCTCTCCGCTTCCACGGCAATCTCCGCCCAGCCGAAAGCTTCGCCCGCCTCGATCAGGCGGGCGCTCGGGGCGATCCAGGACGGAGAGGCGACGCTCATGCCGCGTCGGGGCGGTAAAGCGCGGCCAGTTCGCCCACGGTGTTGAACTGGATGAAACCGGCGCGGAACGGGTCCTGCCCGGTGCGCTGTTCCAGCACCACCAGCAGGGTGGCAAGGTCGAGGGAGTCGATCGGCAGATCGCCGCCCAGGAAAACGGACTCCGGGCCGATGGGCGGCAGGCTTTCGCCTTTGTCGGCGGCGATGCGGGCAAGTTCTTCGGCGATCAGCGCAAGGATGGAATCGGTCATGGAGCGTCGCAGGCGGTGAGGAAATCGCGGAGGTGGGCCGTGACGGGGCCGGCGGCCTCACTATGCGGCAAGTGTCCCGTCTTGTCGAAGAGATGAAGCGGTGCGGTGGGCGGCAGCCGGTCGCGGGGAGGCAACGGAATGATGCGATCCTCCCTGCCCCACAGCAGTTGAACCGGCGTGCGGAAGGCGGTCCAGTCCACCGGCGTCCAGCGCTCGGCGGCGTGGGTGAAGGAGTTCTCGACAATCCGCTCCAGCGCCGCGCACCGGGCCGGGTCGGCGGCCTGCGCGTGCAGAACCTCGCCAATGCGGGAGGTCAGGAAGGATGGCTGGGCGAACAGCCGGGCGGCGCAGGCCGCGCCCTCTTCGGCCGAGGACAGCGCGATGACCCGGCGCAGGAAGGCCAGATCGAAATCGGGACCGATACCGGCGCTGGCGATCAGGGACAGGCTCGCGACCCGCTCCGGCGCCCGGCGCGCCAGTTCCAGCGCGACATAGCCGCCCATGGAATGCCCGACCAGATGGACGCGCGGAACCTCCAGCGCGTTCAGGAAACGCAGCAGCCACGGTGCGAAATCGCCGATCCGCCCTTCGCCGACGTCGAGCGTTGACCCGCCATGCCCCGGCAGGTCCACCGCCAGCACCCGGCGCGCCGAGGCGAGCGGTGACAGGTTGAATTGCCACGTCAGCCGGTCCCCGGCGAAGCCGTGCAGAAACAGCGCCGGCACGCCGCCGCTTCCCATCGACAGATAGGAGGCGGGGCCGCCGTCGATGTCGGCCCGCGCGCTGCGGAGTCGGCCGGCCCCATCACTCACAAGGCGTCACTCACAGGGTGTCAGGCGGCGACGGCGACGCCGGCCAGCGCCAGAAGATCGTCCACGGTCTTGGCCTTGGCCAGCTTCTCGCCCTCCACGACGGTGCCGAACCGTTCGTCCACCAGGGCGATGAAGCTGATGACCGCCAGCGAATCCCAGGAATCGAGCGAAGCCAGTTCCTCAGGACCGGCCAGAGTCCCGGCATCGAGTTCCAGCATCTCGTCGAGAGCGAGCAGAAAATCCTTGCGGTTCATGGATGTCTCCAATGTCAACAGACGGTGGTCAATGAGCGGTGCGCTGCCGCACGTCGCGGTTGATGTCGGCCCAATCGGGATGGTCGCGCAGGACGCTGCAACAATCCTGCCAGCCGAAATTGGGCTTTACGGGGACAAGGGTTTCCAGCAAACGGCTTATCAGGTCGAAATCCGCCTGTTCGTCCACGCACCAGCGCTGCTCGACCGCCTCGCCCCCGTGCCGGAGCGGAGGAGCGAGGCGAAAGCGTTCCGGGCGGCGGTAGATGTGGGCGGTGACGTGCTCACGCTCGGCCGGATCGGTGGCGTTGGCAGCGGCCTCGATCAGGGCGGCGCGCGTGAACACCTCGGCGTCGAGACCGCGCGGGTAATGGAACACGTCGATGCCCTGGTAATCGACCGGCGGATCCGACGCCAGGAACTCCATGACCACACGATCCACGACCGCCGGGTCGATCAGCGGGCAGTCGGCGGTCACCCGCACGACCACGTCGGCTCTGGCCATATCGGCGGCACCGGCGTAGCGCGACAGCACGTCGTGCTCGCTGCCCCGGAAGACCGGTACACCGAGCGCGGCGCCCAGTTCGGCGACCGGATCGTCGGTCGCGTTCACCGTGGTCGCCAGCACCAGCGCGTCCAGGGTCCGGCAACGGGACAGGCGGCCGAGATGGTGCGCCAACAGCGGCTTGCCGGCCGCCTCCATCAGCACCTTGCCGGGCAGGCGGGTCGATGTCATGCGCGCCTGCGAAATGCAGACAACGTTGGTTTTGGTGGCGCGGGGCTTCCGCGCGCTCATGATTCCGCCTCCGGCAGCAGCATGTCCCAGCGCAGGGCTTCGCCGCGCTTCAGGTCGCGGGCGGCCCGGCGGCCGAGGACGGCGGGAAGCTGCCTGGGCTCCATGCCGAAGCCGGGCCGGATGGAGCGGACATTATCGGCGGTCAGGGGCGCGCCGGCCGGCACGTCGGCCACCACATAGAGTGAGCGGCGGTAGTCGCGCCCGCCCGCCTCGCTCGGCTTCACGCCGTAATGGACCCGGCCCAGCGCCGCCCAGGCGGTGCGGACCGCCTCGGCCATCACCTTGAACTCGGCCGGCTCCAGCGAGAAGGCGCTGTCCACCCCGCCCTCGGCGCGGGACAGAGTAAAATGCTTTTCGATGACCACAGCGCCCAGCGCGGTCGCCGCCACCGGCACGGCGGTCCCGTGGGTGTGGTCGGACAGGCCGGCGGCCACGCCGAAGGCCTCCGCAAGGTGCGGAATGGTGCGGAGGTTGCAGTCCTCCGGCGGGGTCGGATAGCCGCTGACGCAGTGCAGCAGGACCAGCGGCACGTCGCCCGCCGCCTCCACCGCCTCGGCGATCTCTCCCAGTGTGGCGAGGCCCGTGGACATGATCATCGGCTTGCCGGCGCGGGCGGCGCGGCGGATCAGCGGCAGGTCGTTCAGCTCGAACGAGGCGATCTTGAAGGCCGGGGCGCCCAGGCGCTCCAGCAAATCGACGGCGGTCGCGTCGAAGGGGGAGCTGAAGATGGTCAGGCTCAGGGAACGGGCGTGGGCGAACAGCGGCTCGTGCCAGTCCCAGGGCGTGTGCGCCTCGCGGTAGAGGTCGTGCAGGGTCCGGCCCCGCCACAGCCCGCCCTCCAGCCGGAAACCGGGACCGTCGTGGTCGATGGTGATGGTATCGGCCGTGTAGGTCTGCAACTTCACGGCGTCGGCGCCCGCCGCCTTCGCGGCGTCGATCAACGCCAGCGCGCGGCCAAGCTCGCCGTTGTGGTTGCCCGACAGCTCGGCGATCAGATAGGGCGCGTGGCCGGGGCCGATGGGACGGCCGTCGATGATGACGTCACGTGACACGGAAGCGGAGTCTCGACAATGGTTTATGCACGACCGTGCCACAGTCTCAGTTAACGACCGTTAATTTTGCACGCGCGACCGCAAAAGATTCCGAGCCTCCTCGCCGTATTCCAGCAGGCGGGCCGTGCAGCGGTGCCGGTCGCCGACCGTTTCGAACCGGATGCGCGACAGTTCGGCCTGCCGGGCGCGGATGGCGGGATCGGCGAACAGGGCGGCGGCGCGCTCCACATAGGCGGCCCAGTCGGACACGGGAATCCCCTCCCCCGCCACGCTGGCGACATCGCCCCAGCCGAGCGTCACGACCGGCAGCCCCTCAGCGATGGCGTAGGCACCGCTGCCGCCGCCGCCCTGGCGGGATGGGTTCAGGAAGGCGTGGCAGCGCCGGTAGAAGGCCCGGATGTCCTTCAGGTGCCCGACGCTGCGCATGCGCGCGGCGTTGCGAGTGGCGGCGAGGCGGGCCGGCAGTTCCTTGACGCCGCCGGCAAAGGCGATGATCGCGCCGGGGCAGCGGTCCAGAACGCGGTCGGCGATCTCCAGGAATTCCGGCGTCACTTCCATGTCCAGGCGCGTGCCGACCACCGCGAAGACGAAGGGCGGGTTGCCCAGGCCGAAATCCCCCTTGTCGCCCGAGGTCGGCGGCGGCGAAAAGCCCAGGGTGAAGGGCCGGAACCGCTTGGCAAAGGGCGCCCGGTAAAGCGCCGGCAGGCGATCGGTGTAGTTGCCCTCGTCATAGCCTAGGACGATGTGGGCGAGCGAGGTGGTCAGGCCCGAGGTGGTCGGAAGGCACACCACCGGCCGTGAGTCGGCCTCCGCGAACAGGTCGCCGACGACGTTGGAGCCGCCGAAGGTGACCAGCAGGTCCGGGTCGTAGCCGTCGATGGCCTCCACGATCGTGGTCAGCTTCCGCGCCGAAAAGGCCCGGTCGGTGAAGGACGCCATCTTCACCTGCCGGCCGAACATCTGTATGGCGAAGACGCCCTCGTACTCCTCGACGACTTGGGCATTCATCGGGGGGATGAACAGGTTTTCCAACCGCAGCGGCATGGTGTTGCAGTTGAAGATGGCGACCTCCAGGCCGAAGTCGTCCTGCAGGCGGCTGGCGTAGTCAAAGCAGTCGCGCGACGGCTGATGCTGGTCGTTGGTGAACTGGTTGGTCAACACCGCCACCTTGCGGATCGGCCCGTCGCGCGGGATGCGGCGCGGCGGCACGATGCCCCAGTTCCGCGCGATGGAACGCACCAGCGCCTGATAGAAGCGGAACAGATCGCAGGGGCCGAACGATGCGGCCTTTTCGGGCGACGCCGCGCTGAGGAAAAGCTGCCGCGTGATGCACCAATAGGTGAAGTGCAACTGCTCCGGCCCGACCTGGTCGCCGCCCAGCAACAGGTAGTGGAGAATGCGCTCGTAATGGTAGAGGTCGCCGGTCAGCTGGAACAGAACCGAATGCAGCAGCACCGTCTGCCCGCCCGGTGCCGTCCGCTCCAACCGCTCGGCCACGGCAAGGCGCGTCTCGAAATCCAGCTCCCGCCGCGCCGTCTCGCAATGGGACGTCAACCGGTTGATGGCGTCGGCGTTGAAATGCCCCGCGGTCAGGAAGGCCATCAGGGCGGCGGCTTGCGCCTCGACGGTGTCGGTCATGCTGCGATCCCCCGTGGTTCAGGCTGCGGTTCAGGCGTCCTTGCCGACGATCACGCGCGCCGCGGCGGCGAGGCTTTCGGGGGTGCCGATGTCGATGAAGCGCGCCTTGGCGACGTGGGCGTGAAGCGAACCGGGTTCCACCTTTTCCAGCACGTCGCGCTCCAGCGAGGCGACACCGGCGGCGGCGATGCGGTCGAGGAAGGCGGTGGAGAACAGGTAGACGCCGGCGTTGATGGTGGCGCTGCCGGGCGCCTTGTCCACGAAACGGCGGACGCGGCTGTCGGGACCGATCTCGACCCGGCCGAAGCGGGAGGCGTCCTCCACCTCCACGCACAGGACCGACGCGTCGGCCCCCGATAAGCGGTGCGACGCGACGAAGGCGCGCAGGTCGGCGTCGAGGAAGGTGTCGCCGTTCATCACCAGCACCGTGCCGGACCGCAGTTCCTTGCGCACGTAGCCCAACGCCCCGGCGGTGCCCAGCGGACGCGGCTCGATCTGGCAGACGACGTCGAGCGTGCGCTGCGTGTCGCCCTGCGCCAGCCAGGCGGTGACCCGGTCGGCGAGGTGACCCAGGCACAACACCACGCGGCCCGCGCCATAAGCCGACAGGTAGTCCAGCAGGTGACCGAGAAAGGCCCGCCCCGCGATGGGGGCCAGCACCTTGGGCGTGTCGCCCAGCACGCCGCGAATGCGCGTGCCGAGCCCGCCGGCCAATACGGCAACGTCGATGTCCGCCAAGGCTTCCTCAGGCCGCACCGATGGTCCTTTCCTTTGTCCGTTCCTCAAAAGCGGTCCGATGGCCGTCGTCGCCGCAACCGTATTGAACACGCATGCCGTATGCAAGTGCGCGCAGCGCCTCCGCCATCACGACGGCGCTCATGTTTCGCGCTCGACTTCCCCGAGATTCTACGCCACAGTGCGGCAGGCTTTTGAGTATTTTTGCGGCCATGGCAGTCATCATTTGTGTCGTTGGCGACAAGGGCGGGATCGGCAAGTCAACCTGGGCGCGTGGCTTGGCCGACGTTTGCCGACGACACCAGATCAAGGCTGCCCTGTTCGATGCCGACTGGATTTCCCGCAGCCTGTTCAAGGTTTATTGCCTGAAAGGCAAGGATGGGTCGGTCGTACCGCTGAACCGGCAGGACCCCCGCGCCGGCTGCATCCTCTATGACATTCACAATCGTGACCTGGGCCGCGATTTCCTGCTGAACAGCATGGGCGTGCCGGGTGTGGACGTCATTCTGCACGATCTGCCCGCCGGCTTTCGCGCCGACTTCTCCCACGTCATGGGGATCTCGCATCACGAGCAGGCGTTGCAGGAGTTCACCGCATCCTGCCGCAGCATTTCCGTTCGCCCGGTGTTCGTGACCCCGCTGACGCCCCATTGGGCCGGGCACCAGACCGCCGCCTGGCTGGCCGAGACCGTGGCACAGACCGCCACCGTCATCGCCGTCCGCAACGAACAGTACAGCGACGATCAGTTCGCGCTTTGGCGCAACGGCGACCAGGCCCGCTTCCATAAGGCCGGCGGCCTGGAAATCGCAATGCCCGGGCTGGACACCCAGACCTATCTGACGTGCGACACGCACGCCGTCCGCTTCAACGCCGCCGGTGACCACCCCGCCCTGTCGCTGGCGGACAAATTGCGGGTGGGGTCGTGGATGCGGCGGTTCGAAGCGGAGCTTCTGCCCGTGCGGGAGGTGCTGGGTCTGAAGCGGCTGCCGGACACTCTACCGACGGCAGAACCGGAGCCCGAAGCCCCGGAATCGGTCTCCGCGGTGCGCCAGTGACCCGACGGGCTGTATGATCGCAAGACGAAGACCATGAACCCTGCCGACGATTCTTCCGCAAACGGACTTTGGAGGCAAGCGGCCGAAATCAACCGGCGCATCGACAAAGCCGTCGAGACGTTCGAACGGCAGCTCCGTGGCGGCGACCAGCCCGCCACGAAACTGCCCACGGAGCCCGTCGCGTCCGACGCGCCGCGCGAGCCGATGCCCGCTCCGCCGCGCCCGCCCGCTGCACCGCTGGGCTTCTCCCTGGACTCCATCGGCGCGCCCCTCCCGACCCGCTCGGTTATGATCCCCGCCGCCCCCACCCCACCGGTCCACGTCGACCTGCGCGCGGTGGACACCCAACTGGCGGGAGAACTGGACGCCCTGCGGGCTTCGCGCACCGAACCGGAAGCGCTGACCTTCCCCGTGCCGTGGAGCGGGGCGCCGCGCCCGCTGTTCGTCGCCACCCCGGATATGGGCTTGCTTCCAAACCCGGTTTCCGACGACGAGATCCGTGACGTCGTGCAGCCCCATTGGCGCGCCGTGCACGAACAGGCCGCAGCAGCTGACAGCGCCCTGCTCCGGTCTCGCGAGGCGTTCGACAAGGCCGGCCCGTTCCGTCGTTTCGGCAGCGCCCGCAAGGCGCTCGCCGCCGCCCAGAGCGACTGGGATGAAGCGGTTATGTCGAAGGATGCTCTCGATCTTTTGTGGCAAGGCGACGCGATGCGGCGCCAGTTCGAGCGCTTTCGGGAAGCGGCGGACACCGCCTTCGGCGCGGCCATGGCAAACGCCAATCGACAAAATGCTCTGGAGGCGCAAATCGCCGAGGTCGAGCGGCAGCGAGGCATGATCGCCGCTCTGCTCGACAACCGCGTCACGGCGTTGCGGCCCGCCCCCGGCCAGACGCGCGGGCAAACGCTTGAAGCGGCGCTGGCCCGTCTGGCGCGGCCGGTCCAACCCATCGGTCGAACGTCCGACCACGCATCCTGGAACGAAACGGGGTCCGGCGCCGACGATAGCGACAAGACGGCGGCCGATGCCGATACGGCGAAAATACCCAGTCCGGCCACAGGGTGACGCACGCCCCGCTCTGGCAATTGGCGAAAATTTAACTTACTGGTGGCGCAATCGACCGGAGCAGTGGCCGGACGGCCGCAATTCCGCCGGATTTTTGCAACCAGAGATGTCGCCAGGAGGGACTCGGTGTCTGCGACCGCGTCGACGGTTGGGGTGGGGACGCTCGCCGGCAGCACCGGGCTGTGGAGCCTTGTCGCCGTCGCGCGCTTTCACGGCATCGACCTGTCCGAAGATCACCTCACCCACACCTATGCCCTCGGGGCGGGTGAGGTGACGGCCCGTCAAATCGTCCGGTGCGCGCACGACGCCAAATTGCAGGCGGACAGCCTGCGCGAGTCCTGGGAAGGGCTTCTCCGGTTGGGAGAGGCTTTTCCAGCCATCCTGCGGCTGCGCGACGGCAGCTATGTAATTCTGTCGGGCATCCGCGATGATCGCGGCCAGCCGGAGGTGGTGATTCGCAACCCTCTGGTCCCGATGGGCGGGTTCGAGTTCTGGAGTCGCGCGATCCTCGAAAAGGTCTGGGGCGGCGAGCTGATCCTCGTGAGGCGGCGCTACCGGCTGGGGGACGCCGACCGGCCCTTCGGCCTGTCCTGGTTCATCCCGGAGATCCTGCGCCAAGGCCGCGCCTTCTCGGACGTGGCCCTGGCGGCGATCGTGCTTCAGCTGCTTGGGCTCGCCCTGCCCATGTTCTTTCAGCTGATCATCGATAAGGTGGTGCTGCACCAGACCTATTCCACGCTCACCACGCTCAGCGTCGGCGTCCTGATCGCGATCACCTTTGATGCCCTGCTGAACTGCCTGCGAACCTATCTGCTGCTTCAGGCAACGGCCAAGATCGACATACGGATGGCGACGCGCGTCTTTGCCCACCTGCTGGCGCTGCCGCTGCCCTATTTCGAGCGAATTTCCTCCGGCATGCTGCTCAACCATGTCCAGCAGGCGCGTACGATCCGCGAATTTCTAACGGGGCGCGTGTTCTTCGCGGTGCTGGACGCGGCGGCGCTGTTCGTCTTCGTGCCGGTGCTGGTACTCTACAGCCCGACACTATCGTTGGTCGTACTGGGATTCGCCTCGGCCGTCACTTTGGTCATCGCCATCGCGGCCCGCTCGTTCCGCCGGCGCCTGAACCTGCTCTACAAGGCCGAGGCCGAATGCCAGGCGCATCTGGTTGAAACCATACACGGCATCAGCACGATCAAGGCGCTGTCCCTGGAGCCGATGCAGCGCCAGCAATGGGACGACCGGTCCGCCGACGTGGTGGAGCGGCACATTTCGGTGGGGACCCTCTCCGCCGGCGCCCGCGCGGTTTCGTCGTTCCTGGAAAAGGCGATGACCGTCGCCATCGTCTGGGTGGGCGTCGAACTGGTCTTTTCGGGCACGCTGTCGATCGGTGAACTCGTCGCCTTCCAGATGCTCGCCGGCCGGGTCACGGCGCCGCTGATGCAGCTGGTCACCTTGATCAACGATTACCAGCAGGCCGCCGTGTCGGTGAAGATGCTGGGCGAGGTGATGAATACGGAGCCCGAGCAGGGGATGAACCGCGGGCTGCAACCCCGCCTTGCCGGACAGCTGTCGTTCGAGAACGTCTCCTTCCGCTATCCGTCCGGCACTGCGTCGGCACTCGAACGCATCAGCTTCGCGGTTCCGGTCGGGGGCGTTCTGGGCATCGTCGGGCGCAGCGGTTCGGGCAAATCGACGCTGGTGCGCATGCTTCAAGGCCTCTACACAGCGCGGGACGGCATTATCCGCATCGACGGCCACGACCTGCGCGACATTGATCGTGTCCACCTGCGCCGGCACATCGGAGTCGTGCTTCAGGAAAGCTTCCTGTTCCGTGGAACGGTGCGCGACAACATCGGCGTGAGCCGGCCCGACGCCCGCTTCGAGGACATCGTGGAAGCCGCCCGGCTGGCTGGCGCCGAGGAATTCATCCAGAAGCTGCCGCAGGGATATGACACCCGTATCGAGGAAGGAGGCTCCAACCTTTCGGGCGGACAGAAGCAACGGCTCGCCATCGCCCGCGCATTGCTGCGCCAGCCGTCCATACTCATCCTCGACGAGGCGACCAGCGCCCTGGACCCGGAAAGCGAAGCGGTCCTGCAACGCCACATGCCGCTGATCACCCGCGGACGAACGACGCTGATCGTGTCGCACCGGCTGCCCAGCATCCGAAAGGCCGACGCCATCCTGGTGCTCCACGAGGGGCGCATGGTCGGCTTCGGCCCACACGAGCATTTGCTCCAGACCTGCGAGATGTACCGGCACCTATGGAACGTCCAAACGGAAGCCCTGCGTTAGCCGAGCCGCCTGGCGCGTCGCCGAAGGAGGCCGCGGTTCACCCTCCGAAACCGCAGCAGCCATCGCGGCCGCGCACGGGCGCGGTGAGCGCGTTCCAGTCGGCCGCAACCGCCCTTGAGGAACGGCCCATTCCCTGGCCGGCCCGCGCGATCCTACACAGCATCGTTCTGCTGATCGTCCTGCTGGTGGTCTGGGCGACGTTCTCCGTGGTGGACCGGGTGGTGGTCGGGTCGGGGCGCCTGATAACGACCAAATCGCTGATCGTCGTGCAGCCGCTGGAAACGGGGGTGATCCGCACGCTCGACGTGTCAGTGGGCACCACCGTACACGCCGGCGACCGGCTCGCCACGCTGGATCCGACCTTTGCGGAGGCCGACGCGACGGGATTGGAGGAGCGGCTCGCCAGCCTGATCGCCGAGGCCGAAAGCCTGCGCGGCGAGATCGACGGAACGCCCTTCGTCGCGCCGCCGAACGATCCGGTGCGCGCCTTCCAGGCGCGACTGTATGATCAGCGCTTGGCTGAATACCGCTCCCACATCGCCTCGCTGGACTCGAAGCTCCAGCAACTGGAAGCCGGCCTCGCCGCCAACCGCCAGGCGCAACGCAGTCTCCAGGACCGGTTGAAGGTGGTCACCCAGATCCTTGCCATGCGCGAGGAACTCGTCCGGCGCGGCGTCGGATCGCAGCTTCAGTTCATGGAAGCCCAGCTCAACCAGCTCGCCATCCGGGAACAACTCGCCGCCAAGGCCGCCGAGGAAAAGGAGCTGGAGCACCAATTGACCGGCGCCCGGTTCGAACGGCAGTCCTACGACCGCGAGCGGCAGCGAAGCAGCAGCGAAAAGCTGTTGGCCGTCAACCGCGAGGTGGACTCCACCCGCCAGCAACTGGCGAAGGCAAAGCGGCGCACCAGCCTTGTCGAGTTGCGTGCGCCGGCCGACGGGGTCGTGTTGGAAATCGCCCAGCGCTCCGTCGGTTCCGTGGCGCGCGAGGCGGAGCCGCTCATCACCATGGTACCGATGAACGTCCCGCTGGAGGTGGAGGCGGAGATCAAGACCGCCGATATCAGCCGCATCCGCGGCGGACAATCGGCGCGCATCAAGCTGGAGGCTTTGCCCTATCAGCAGCATGGTCATCTGGAGGGCACCGTGCGGGTGGTCAGCGATGACGCTCTCCGCCCGGAAATTGATAAAAGCCGATCCATCTATCGCGCCCGCGTCAGCATCGGCCGGGAGGATCTGCGGAACATTCCACCGGACTTCCGGCTGATTCCCGGCATGTCGGCGTCGGTCGAGATCGTCATCGGCCACCGCTCGGTGATCTCGTACTTCCTCTATCCGGTGTTGCGCGTCTTCGACGAGAGCCTGCGGGAACCCTAACCCCGTTCGCCCCACCTCATTTTGCACATTTTGGCACAAAGCAAGGGTCCGCTGAGTGAACCGCGCCGGGTTTCCCGGCAACTGTATTCAGGCGGCCTCCGGCGGTTGGTAATCGGTGCCCGTTGCGATCATCGCGTTAAGAGCGCCTAACAAAACCGTTCTTCAACAGCATCGGTATCGCTGGATGAAGCGGAAGGTAATGAGGGCGGCAGCGAGTTGATGGAAGGCAGCGAAGATGTCGCTGCGGCGCTCATAGCGGACGACGATGCGACGGAAACGGGCGAACCATGCCAGGGTACGTTCGACCTTCCAGCGGTAGCGGCCGAGGCGCTCGCTGGTCTCGATCCCGCGGCGGGCGATGCGCGGGATGATGGCCCGCTTGCGCAAGGCACGGCGGCAGCGCGGATAATCGTACCCCTTGTCGGCGTGCAGTTTGGCCGGTCGGCGTCGCGGCCGGCCGGCGCACTGCCGGATGGCCGGGATGGCGTCAACGGTGGCTTCGAGCTTCTGGCTGTCATGGACGTTGAGCCTCCTCCGGATTGGTGGACACCTTTGTTAAGCTCCCGCGGGGAGCGGAGAGGTGGACATGACGACGAAACGGCGCTTTTTCACGGAGGAGTTCAAGCGGGAGGCCGTGGCCCTGTTGGAAAG
>JAEZID010000176.1 GCA_023416195.1 Pseudomonadota bacterium
TGCGCTACTACAACGCCTACGGCCCGACCGAGAACACCATCACCAGCGCCATGGGCCTGCTGACCCCGGAGGAGCGCGGCTTCCTGCCGGTCGGACGGCCGCTGCCCAACACCAGCGTCTCCGTCCGCGACGCCGCCGGCACTCCCCTGCCGCCGGGTGCGGTGGGCGAGCTGTGGCTTGGCGGTTCCGGGCTCGCCCATGGCTATCTGAACCGGCCGGAGCAGGAGGCGGCGGCCTTCCTCGACACGCCGTGGGGCAGGCTCTACCGCTCCGGCGACCTTGGCCGCTGGCGCGCCGGGGGCGAGCTGGAGATCCTTGGCCGCGCCGACGATCAGGTGAAGCTGAACGGCATCCGCATCGAGCTGGGCGAGATCGAGCATGCGCTGGACGGCCACCCCGCCGTCGCCCAGGCGGTCGCGCTGGTGGATGGCAAGGCCGGCGCGGTGCAGAGCCTGTGGGCCTTCGTCCGCCCCGCCGACGGCGCTCCCCTGCCGTCCGACGAGACCTGGCGCGCCTGGCTGGCCGACCGGCTGCCCGCCGTCATGATCCCCGCCGCGGTGATCCCGGTGCCGGAGGTGCCGCTCACCAGTTCCGGCAAGGTGGACCGGGCGGCGCTGAAGGCGCTGATCGCCGGCCGCGCGCCACAGGGCGCGACGGTCCCGCCGCAGGGCCCGCTGGAACAGGCGGTCGCCCGGATCTGGGCTGAGGTGCTGGGGCGCGACCCGGTCTGGCGCGACGACAACTTCTTCGCGCTCGGCGGGCACAGCCTGCTGGCGATCTCCGTTGCCCACCGGCTGGAAGCGGCGCTGGGCCACCCCGTCCCCGCCCGCGAGCTGTTCGCGGAACCGACCCTGCGCGGCTTCGCCGCCCGCATCGCCGCCCTGACCCCCGCCGTCATCAATGACACCGGCACCAACGGCATCGGCGCCGCCGCCTCCGACCGCGCCACCGAGGGGCAGCGGGAATTCTGGGTCGCGGAACAGGCCGGCCTCGACACGCGCGGCTTCAACATCCCGCTCACGCTCGCCGTCGAAGGTGGGCTCCCCGCCGACGCGCTTTGGCAGGCGGCCTGGACGGCCCTGGTCGCGCGGCACGAGGCGCTGCGCACCGGCTTTGCCGAGGACGCGGCCGGCACGCTCCGCCGCACCGTCGCCGATTCTCCCGCAGCCGGGCTGGAGCTGGAGTCCGCCCCCGACCGCGCGACGGCGCTGGCCCGCATCCAGGCCCGCCAGACGGAGCCCTTCGCGATGGCGGCCCCGCCGCTGTGGCGGGCCGGGCTGACCCGGACGGCGGACGGCGCCGCGCCGCTGTTCTGGCTGGTGCTGCACCATTCCATTGGTGACGGGCTCTCGCTCGGCCTGCTGGTGACGGAGCTGGGCGCCCTGCTGCGCGGGGAATCCCCGCCGCTCCCCGCCGCCGGCTTCGACCGTACCGCCGCAGCCGAGGAAGCCTACCTGTCCGGCGACGCCGGGCGGGCCGATGCCGCCTATTGGCGGGGCATCCTCGCCACGCTCGATTCCGCCGCCTTCGACGAATGGCCGCTGGATTTCGCCCGCCCCGCCGCGCGCACCACCGCAACGGCCAAGGGCAGCCATTGCCACCGGCTGCGGCTTCCCCCCGCCACGGCCGAGGGGCTGCGGGCCTTCGCCCGGCGCAACGGGGCCAGCCTGCACGCGCTGATGATCACGCTGATGGCGCAGGAGGTGCGGCGGCGCACCGGCCGGGCGGAGTTCCTGCTGGGCACCGCGGCCTCCACCCGCGAGACGGCGGAGGAGGCTGCGGTCGTCGGCTACTACGTCAACATGCTGCCGCTGGCCTGCCGGATGCGCCGCGCCGACACGCTGGAGCAGGCGGTGCGGGCGACCCAGCGCACGCTGGCCGACGCGCTGCGCCACGGCCGCTACCCCTTCGCCCGCATCACCCGCGACTTCCGCCGCGACCGCTCGCCGGCGGTCAACCCCGCCCGCTACCCGCTGTTCGATCTCGCGGTGACCGAGAATCCCAGCCATTCCGGCGCCCGGTCCTCCGGCCTGCGCTTCGCCGGCATCGGCGCCGCCGACGACAACGGGCTGCGGTACGAGCTGCGCTTCAGCGCCCCGGCCCAGGACATCGTCCTGGTGCATGAAGGGCAGGAGGACGGCGGCCTCGTCCTCATGCTCTACGCCAACGCCGCCCTCTACGAGCGGGAGACCGCACGCGCCTGGATCGAGGCGCTGGCCGGCTGGACGCGTCACCTGACCGGACCCGACCATCGGCCGAACGAGCCGCTCCCGCCGCTCCTGCCGGACGAGGCGGAGCGTCTGGCCGGCTGGGAACACGGTCCGGCGATGCCCCACCCCGCCGCCTGCATCCACCACCGCTTCGCCCGGCTCGCCGCCGACCGGCCGGACGCCCCGGCCATCGTCACCGACCGCGAGACCGTCAGCTACGCCGCGCTCGACGCCCGCGCCAACGCGCTGGCCCACGCGCTGCTGGCCCTCGGCGTCCGCCGGGGCGAACCGGTCGGCGTGCTGACGGAACGCTCCCCGGCCCTGCCGGAAGC
>JAEZID010000201.1 GCA_023416195.1 Pseudomonadota bacterium
CATCCGTTTTGCCTCCTCCCTTCCCGAATCGGCGGGAAGGGAGGGGCAAAGCCGTCTACCGCACCACCCGCCCGCCCCAGGGCAGCATGCGGGCCAGCACGCCGTCCTTCAGCACATACTGATGGAACATGGCCGCCGCCGCGTGCAGGCCGGCGACGATCAGGATGAGGTTGCCCAGAACCTCGTGCGCCTCTTCCAGAAGATGGCCGAGATCCTTGCTCTCGCCGACCAGGGTGGGCAGCGCGAACAGGCCCCAGACCTCCACCGGACGGCCCTTGGCCTGGGACATCAGCACGCCGACGAGCGGCACCACGATCATCAGGCCGTAGAGCGCCAGATGCCCGCCCTTGGCGGCCAGCGCCATCAGGGGCGAGGTGCCGCCCGGCAGAGCCGGAGGCGGGCTGATGAAGCGCCAGGCCAGCCGCACCACGACCAGCAGCATCACAGTGGCCCCCACCGACTTGTGAAGGCCCATCAGCGCGGTGCGCTCGGGGCCGCGCGGCATGCCTTCCAGAACCTGGATCAGCACGAAGGCGGCGATGATCAGCAGAGCCATGGCCCAATGCAGGATCTGCATGGGCAGGTCGTAACGTTGTCCGGCGGGGGTCGACATGGCCGTTCTCCGGTTTGCCTTGGTCATTCTTGCAAACAGGATGGCGGACCCAACCTGAACCCCGCCTGAACGAGCACGATCAAGCCAGCGTCGTCTCCACCGTCTCGGCCAAGGCTGGTACCAGACGGCGCACGGTCAGGCAGACGATGTCGCCCGGCAGCCCCTCGCCCCCGGCGTGCGCCTCGACGGCGCGCAGGACCAGTTCCGACCGGTCGCGCGCCGATAGGGCGCGGCCCTGGTGCAGCACGGCGGCCAGCCGCTCCTCGCCGAACGGCTCGTGGACGGCGTTGCCGGCCTTCAGTACGACGTCCGTGCACAGGAACAGCGCGTCGTCCTGGTCGAGACGCGTGATCGCCTCGCCATAGGGAACGCCCTTGCGCACGCCCAGCGCCGGGCCGCCCGCGTCGGCCAGCCATTCGACCGTCCCATCGGCCAGCACGCGGCAGGGCGCGCGGTTGCCGGCGTTGGAGTGCCACAACGTGCCGGTCACGCGGTCGTAGATGGCGACGAAGGCGGTGGCGAAACCGTCGAACGGGCTCTGCCCGCACAGCCGGTCGTTGGCCCCCGCCAGGATGGCCGAGGGCGACACGCCCGGCCGCGCCAGCTCGCGGATCGTGCCGCGCACCATCAGCATCAGGAAAGCCGCCGGCACGCCGCCGCCGGACACGCCGGCCACCACCAGGACGGTCGTGCGCTCGTCCAGTTCGATGACGTCGTAGAAGTCGCCGCTGACCGCCGGGCCGGGGACCAGGGCGCCGAAGAACTGGCTGTCGCGGCCGGTGGGAAGCTGGCGCGGCAGCAGGTTCGCCTGCACGTCGCGGGCGGCGCGCTGCTCCTCCTCGATCAGGGATTCGGCGGCGGCCAACTTTTCGGTCCGGGTCTCCAGCTCCGCCGTGCGCAGCAGGAGCTGGGCGTCCAGCGTCTCCTCGCGGGCGGCGGCCTCCATGGCCATGCCCCGGAAGACGCGGGCGAGACGGCCCATCTCGTCGTTGCGCTCGGTCGCCTCGTTCAGGGTGAAGGGGTTGAAGCGCCCGGCCTCGACCGCCGCGACGGCCTCGCCCAGCCGCTCGATCGGGGCCATCTGGCGGCGCGCGAAGCGGATGGCCCCGGCGACGCCCAGACCCAGCACGGCGACACCCAGCAGCCCGCCGATCTTCAACTGACGGCTGAGCGCCTGCGCGGCGTCGGCGGCCGGCAGCCGAACCACGGCAACGCCCGCCCCCTGGCCGGCCACGGCCTTGATCGGCGCGAAGGCGACGAGGAAGCCGCCCTCCATCAGCGTGCGCCCCTCGCCGGAAGTGGCGACGGCCTTGGCGGCGGCCACGGCGGACTCGGACAGCGGCGCGCCGCCCGCCTCGCCCAGCACGGCGCCGCGCGCCAGGGTGCGCCCGTCGCGGTCGAGCAGCCACGCCGCCTCGACGGCCTTGGTCGCCAGCAGCGCGTCGATCAGCCCGTCCACGCCCGCCTTCTTGGCGATGTCGCCCAGCTTGCGCACGTCGGCGCCGATCTGGACGATGCGCGGCTTGTCCACGCCGGACACGCCGGCGAACTTCATCAGCTTGCCGCCCTCCATGGCGGCGTCGGTCACCACCTTCTCCGGCGCGCGGTTCAGCAGGCCGTAATAGGGCGCTTGGCGAGGCTGCGCCTTGGGGTCCTGGCCGAAGGTGATGTCGGGACCGGGCAGGTTGTGCAGGTAGGCGCGGCCCCGGTTGTCGGTGATCCAGAACTCGTCCGGTCCGCCGGTTTCGGCGATGGCCTTCAGCTTGTCGGTGACCGCCTTGACGGATGTCTTGGGGCCTTCCAGCAGCGCGACGAGATGCGCGGTCAGCACCGCCTCGGACAGCAGGCGTTCGCCCAGCAGGGCCTCCACGTCGCGCGGAACCTCGCGCGCCTGCACCGCCGAGCGGGCGAGCAGCGTCGCCGCCATGCGGCCGTCCGCCTCGACGCGCGACACCAGCGACGCCTGGGTCGTCCAGGCCAGAGCCCCGGTGATCGCCAGCACCGCCAGAATCACCAACCCGGTGACGAGCAGGATCAAACGCCCTTGAAAGGTCATGGAGGAGACCCGCCTTTTCAAAAAATCCGACAGACCGCTTCTACCGGTGCCGGGGGCGGGAGTCCAGAATAGGACTATCCGAAAGCTGTAACCTTCAATACCAGTACCCGCTGATCCGTGCCCTCGGCCGCCGCATGGCCTGCGGAAAGGTCAGATGCAGCGGCAGCGCGTCCAGGCGGGGCAGCACCGGCGGCGGCGTGCGCAGCTCCATCAGGCGGCGCACGCGCTCTTCCGTCTCCGGATGGCTGCGCAGCAGCGACGGCACGTTCCGCGCCCGCCGCCGGCGGGAGAAGAGAATTCCCTCCCACGGGCTGTGCTGGAGGCTTTCGATGCGGGCGAGCGCGGAGGCGAGGCCCTCCGGATCGCCGGTCAGGTGGGCGCCGTCCAGGTCGGCGTCGAACTCCCGCGTGCGGGACAGGGCCAGCTGCATCAGCGCGCCGATGGTGGGCGCGGCCATCAGCAGCAGGACGAGCGCCCAGGGCACCGCCTCCTGCTGCATCATCAGCAGCGGCAGGTTCAGGATCAGCAGCGCCATGCCGAACAGCGACATCAGGCGGGTCAGGTTCGCCACCGTGTCGGCCAGCCCCATGACCGCCAGATCGTTGTTGCGGATGTGGCTGATCTCATGCGCCAGAACGCCGGCCAGCTCGCGCAGGGACAGCGCGCGGACCAGACCGTCGGTCACGGCGATGGCGGCGTTGGCCCGGCTGCCGACGGCGAAGGCGTTCAGCGCCGGGCTGGCGACGTACCACAGCTCCGGCGGGTTCGGCAGGCCGGCGCGGCGGGAGATCGCGCCCACCGCTTCGAACAGGCGCGGGGCGTCGGTGTAGCCCAGGCGCCGCGCCCCGAACATGCCGAGGATCATGCGCGGCGACACGCGCGGGCTGAAGGCGAGGCTGAAGCCGCCGCCGATCATCGCCCACGCCACCCCTTCCGGCCCGGCCAGGATCCAGCCGCACAGCCCCAGCAGCGCCACCATGCCGGCGAGCAGCAGCAGCGAGTGCAGAAGGTTGCCGACTTTGTGGCGGCGCCGCACCTCGGCAACCGCCCGCTCGGTGGACACATGGACCATGGGCACGTTCCGCCGCGAGTGGTGAGGGAGTGACTTCCTACATGTTGGGTCGGTGCCCCGGCCCGTCAGCCCTCCCCCTCCGCACAGGCGCCATCTTGATTCGGAAACGCCGCGTGAACACATGCTCGCCAGACGTGCCGAACCTTCTCGTGCCAAGCTCTCCGTCATCGTCCACGGTCAAAACCATGAGCAGCCCGTACGAAATCCTCGGAGTGTCCTCCACCGCCTCGGACGACGAGATCCGGAAGGCGTATCGCAAGCTCGCGAAGAAATACCACCCCGACCTCAATCCCGGCAAAACGGAGGCGGAGCAGCGATTCAAGGACATCAGCGCCGCCTACTCCCTGCTGTCCGATCCGGAGAAGCGCGCCCGCTTCGACCGGGGCGAGATCGACGCCGCCGGGCAGGAACGCCCGCAGCGCCAGTATTACCGCGATTTCGCCGAAGGGCCGGGCGGCGCCCGCTACAGCCATGCGGAGGGATTCGCCGCCGACGATCTGGAGCACGTCTTCTCCGACCTGTTCGGCGGGCGCGGCTTCGGCGGCTTCGCGCGCGGCAGCGGTCCGATTCCCATGAAGGGCGGCAACCTCGCCCTGACGCTGACCGTGGATTTCGTCGCGGCGGCCAGGGGCGGCAAGCGCCGCGTCACCATGCCGGACGGCCGCAACCTGGACATCGACCTGCCGGCGGGGCTGGAGTATGGCGGCACCATCCGCCTGAAGGGCCAGGGCCTGCCCGGAACGGCCGGCGGCCCGCCGGGCGACGCGCTCATCACCGTCCGGATCGCTCCCCACCCCTGGTTCCGGCGCGAGGGCGACGACGTGCATCTCGACCTGCCGGTGACGCTGGCGGAGGCGGTGCTGGGCGGCAAGGTGCGCGTCCCGACCATCGACGGGCCGGTGATGCTGACGGTGCCGCCGAACGCGAACAACGGCACCCGCCTGCGGTTGAAGGGCAAGGGCATCCCGGATCCGCAGAAGGGCACGCGCGGCGACCAGTATGCGACGCTGCGCATCGCCTTGCCGGAAACGCCCGATCCTGCCTTGCAGGAGTTCGTCCGCAACTGGTCGCCGGATTACAACCCGCGCCGGGCCATGGAGGCCGCATGACATGCCGCTGCGAACCGAGGAGGTGCTGGCAAGCTGCCGGCGCGTCGATGCCGCCGAACTGGCGCTGTGGGTGGAGCGGCACTGGGTCCGGCCGCAGCACGAATCCGGCGGGCTGAGCTTCAGCGACGCCGACGTGGCGCGGCTGGAACTGATCTGCGACCTGCGCGAGGATCTCGCCCTCGACGACGAGGCGATGCCGGTGGTCCTGTCCTTGCTGGATCGTGTTTATGGCCTGCGGCGGCGTCTGCGCGTCCTCGCCGAGGCGATCGGCCAGCTTCCGCCCGAAACGCGCGACCTGCTGCGCGAGGAATTGCGGAAACTGGACGAGGAATAGCTCAGTGCGGGAGGCCGAAGCCCCGGCCGCTGATGGCGATGTCGTGGTTGAACCCCTCGGCGACACGGTCGTTGCCGCCGGACAGCAGGCACAGGGTGACGTTGATGGCGGAGAGGATGGCTTGGTCGATCTGCTCGGGTTGGGCGTTGTAGCGCTTGATAGCCTTGAGAGCGCGGGTAACCGAGGGGGCCATGACGCGAACTCCGTTGGTGCCGTTCCGGCTGGGGGTTTCGACGACGGCATATTGCCGCTTCCCCCCCTCCGTTCCGCTGTGCACCGGACCACACCGGCATCGAGAACCATCACCGCGGACGCACGACTCCTAAGCCCCGATCTCTTAACCGGCAGTAAACGACACCCCTACCCCGCCGGCATACTCCTTTGTTGAAAAGACTGACGATGTGCACACAAAGAAAAAGGCCAAGCCGAGGCGTGGCCTTTTTCCCAATGGCGGGGGTGGCGCTTATTTGATTTGCGGCAGGCGCTCGAATTGGTGGTAGGGCGGCGGCGAACTCAGCGTCCATTCCAGCGTCGTGGCGCCCGGTCCCCAATAGTTCGCGCCGACCCGCGCGCCATACCGGAGGGTCCAGAACGCCGTCGCGAGGAAGATGATGTGACCGGTGAAGGACACGTAGGACCCCAGCGACGAGACGAGGTTCCAGCCGGCGAAGGCGTCGGGATAGTCGGGAATGCGGCGCGGCATGCCGGCGACGCCCAGGAAATGCTGCGGGAAGAAGGTCAGGTTGGTGCCGATGAAGGTCAGCCAGAAATGCACCTTGCCCCAGAATTCCGGATACTGGTGGCCGGACATCTTGCCGATCCAGTAATACCAGCCGGCGAAGATCGAGAAGACCGCGCCGAGCGACAGCACGTAATGGAAGTGCGCGACGACGTAGTAGGTGTCGTGCAGCGACTTGTCCAAGCCGCCGTTGGCCAGCACCACGCCCGACACGCCGCCGACCACGAACAGGAAGATGAAGCCGAGCGCGAACAGCATCGGCGTCTTGAACTCGATGGAACCGCCCCACATGGTGGCGATCCAGGAGAAGATCTTCACGCCCGTCGGCACCGCGATGATCATCGTCGCGGCGGTGAAATAGGCCCGCGTGTCGACGTCCAGGCCGACCGTGTACATATGGTGCGCCCACACGACGAAGCCGACGACGCCGATGGCGACCATCGCGTAGGCCATGCCCAGATAGCCGAAGATCGGCTTCTTGGAGAAGGTGGAGATCACCTGGCTGATGATGCCGAACCCCGGCAGGATCATGATGTAGACTTCGGGGTGGCCGAAGAACCAGAACAGGTGCTGGAACAGCACCGGATCGCCGCCGCCCTCCGGGTTGAAGAAGGTCGTCCCGAAGTTGCGGTCGGTCAGCAGCATGGTGACGGCGCCGCCCAGCACCGGCACGGCGAGCAGCAGCAGGAAGGCGGTGATCAGCATCGACCAGACGAACAACGGCATCTTGTGCAGCGTCATGCCCGGCGCGCGCATGTTGAAGATGGTCGTGATGAAGTTCACCGCGCCCAGGACCGACGACGCGCCGGCCAGATGCAGCGAGACGATCGCCATGTCCACCGACGGTCCCGGATGGGAGGTGCCGCTGGACAGCGGCGGGTAGAGGGTCCAGCCCGTCCCCGCCCCCAGCCCGACGAAGACCGACACGAAGAGCAGAAGCAGCGCCGGCACCAGCAGCCAGAAGCTGATGTTGTTCAGACGCGGAAAGGCCATGTCCGGCGCGCCGATCATGATCGGCACGAACCAGTTGCCGAAACCGCCGATCAGCGCCGGCATGACCACGAAGAACACCATGATCAGGCCGTGCGCGGTGAGGACGACGTTCCACATCTGCCCGTCGGCGACCACACTCAGGCCGGGGCTCTGCAACTCCGCCCGGATGATGGCGGAGAAAGCCAGCCCGGCGATGCCCGCCACCAACGCGAAGATCAGGTAGAGCGTCCCGATGTCCTTGTGGTTGGTCGAAAACAGCCAGCGTTGAACGAAGCCCGGCTTGTGGTCGTGGTGCGCGTCGTACCCGGTGAGTTCCTGGGGATCGGCCATCGCGGACCTCGCTCTCTCATCAATGCAACTGGCTCGTCAATGCAACTGAGCGGCGACCTCGGTCGGCGGAACGGCGTCGCTCCGGGCGAACTGCTTCCTGGCCTGCTCCACCCACTGGGCGAAACGATCCTTCGACACGGCCTCGATCGCGATGGGCATGTAGCCGTGGCCGGTGCCGCAAATTTCCGAGCACTGGCCGTAGTAGACGCCTTCCTTGTCGATCCTGACCCAGGATTCGTGCAGGCGGCCGGGCACGCCGTCCTCCTTCAGGCCGAAGGCGGGCAGCCCGAAGGAATGGATGACGTCGCCGGCCGTCACCAGCAGGCGGACGGTGGTGTCCACCGGCAGGACCACGCGGTTGTCCACCTCCAGCAGCCGGCGTTGGCCGGGCTTGATCTGGTCCTCGGGAATCATGATGGAGGAGAAGGTGAAGTTGCCCTGGTCGGGATATTCATAGTCCCAGTACCACTGGCGGCCGGTGATCTTCAGCGTCATGTCCGCCTCCCGCACATGGTCGCCGAAATACAGCAGGCGGAACGACGGCACGGCGATCACCACCAGGATGATGACCGGCACGACGGTCCAGACCACCTCGATCAGCGTGTTGTGCGAGGTGCGCGAGGGCACCGGATTCCGGCGGGCGTTGAAGCGCACCACCACGACGGCGATCAGGACCAGCACCAGCGCGCAGATGGCGACCATGATCCAGACCAGCAGATGGTGAAACCAGTCCATCATCAGCATGACCGGCGAGGCCGGCGCCTGATGCCAGATCTGCCAGGGGTGCGGCTCGCCCAGCACGGGCAGAGCGGCGGCCGGCGGTTCCTGCCCCGGCGGCGTGGCGGCGCCGGGCTGCTGCGCCCAGGCGCCGGCTGAGAAGGCCATCAGGGCAACGGCCATCAGGGCAACGGTCAGCGCGGCCCAGACTCTCTTGGTCCCAGCCATCTTCCCCCTCCGAACCCGGACGCCGCACGGATTGGCGCTTTACTGGGCTGAACAGGCCAGGGAGGGGAAAGTTCACCGATCCGCTACAGTTCGCCATCCTCATTTCGGAGGCGGCGGTGAATGGCGCTGACGGCGATGGCCGCCTGCCCCATGGCGACGGCGATCTGGTTCAGCCCGTCCACCACGTCGCCGGCGGCGTAGAGCCCCTCCATGCCGGTCTGCTGGTGCCTGTCCACGACCAGCCGCCCGTCCGGGCTGGTCCGCACGCCGAGGCCCCTCACCGGATCCGTGCGCGGCACCGTGCCGAGCGCCGAATAGAGCGTGTCGAAGGTCAGCCGCTCGCCCGAGGCCGTGGTCAGGGCGGCGATCCGCCCGGCCTCCGAATGGACCTCGACCACCGGTTCCTCCACCGCGCGGAGACCGGCCTCGGCCATGCGGCGCGCGTCGGACTCCTCCAGATTCATCGGCACGCCCAGCGTCAGAAGGGTGACGTCGCGGGAATAGGTGCGCAGGAACAGCGCCTCGCCCAAGGCGTCGGTGCCGTGGCCGATGACGCCGATGCGGTGGTCGATCACCTCGAACCCGTCGCAGATCGGGCAATGGCGGATCAGCCCGCGCTGCACCGACTGATAGAGGTTGGGGAGTTCCGGTTCGAGGTCGATCACCCCGCTCGCCGCCAGCACGGTGCGGGCGCGCACCGCGCGGCCATCTTCGGTGCGGACGGTGAAGCCACCCTCGTCACGCTGCACCGACGCGACCGTCCCGGATTCGATCCGCGCGCCATAGCGTTCCGCCTGCGCACGCATGCGGGCGAGCAGGTCGTTTCCGGTCACCCCGTCCGGAAAGCCGGCGTGGTTGTGCGACAGCGGGATCCAGGAGGCGCGGCTCGCCCCGGCGTCGATCACCCGGAAACGGCGGCGGAAGCGCGCCAGATAGATGGCGGCGGTCAGCCCGGCCGGACCGCCGCCGACGACGAGCGCGTCGAGGACGTCAGCGCTCATGACGCCCGAGACCACGGTCGCCCTGCCGGCGGGCGACCAGGGCGAGGCAGCGGCGCACCGCCTCCAGCTCGCGCAGGTTGGCGGCGAACCCGATCATCAGAAAACCGGCGTAGATCCCGACGAAGACCACGGCGACGGCCAGCACCACCCGCCACGGCCCGTCGAAGGGCGACTGGACCAGCAGCAGGACCCCCGCCAGACCGCCGCCCGCGAACGCCCCGATGCCCAGCATGTCGAGCAGGCGCGGCACGCCGCCGGCCGGTTGACCGTCCGGTCCGGGGGCTGTCCGGTTCGTGCCCTGGTGCGGGTCGGGTACGGCCACCATGCGTCCGAAGTCCCACGCTTGTTCCCTGTTTCTGGAACAGGCGCGGCGACAGCGGGTTCCGCAGCACGAGCGTCCTTTCGCCGCGCCCCCACCGCCTTGACGGCGGAAAAGACCCAAGGCAGCGTGTGGGAATACCTTTTTATGCGGTGAGTTGCGCCATGACCACGCACCATCCGGAAAAACTTCGGGACCATCCGGCCGATGCGATCGTGCCGGATCCGGAAATCCTCGACACCGAACCGATGGTCCGCAACTTCGGCAGCCTCGGTCCCACGGTCGTCAACCTTTATGCTCTTTTTTTGCAGAACGAGACCGATCTTTCGCACAGGTTGCGTGACCGGCTGGAAGGAGGCGACCTGCAAGGCGCCCGAATGGCCGCGCACGCCGCCGCTGGCGCCGCCCGCACGGCCGGTGCGCGGCGGGTGGCCGGACTGTGTTCCGCCATCGAAGAAGCTATCCTGCGCGGCGATGCGGAAGAAGCGCGGGTGGACGCCGCCGGTCTCGACCGGGCTCTCGCCGATGTTCGTTCCATGATCGCTCGGATTTGAGATAACATACCTCAGTATTCGCGACGGCTGTCGCCCGGCGAGTCCTGGGGAGAAACTTGGTGTACAAATCCTGTTCCCTGCTGGTCGTGGAAGACGAGGTTGTGACCCGCAGCGTGTCCGTGCGGCTGCTGCGCCAGCTGGGCGTCGGAACGATCACCGAGGCGTCGGACGGGGCCGAAGCCCTCGCCCGCTGCGACCGCGTCGCCTTCGACGTCATCCTGTGCGACGTGGACATGGCGCCGATGGACGGCCTTGCCTTCATCGAGGCGCTGCGCGGGCGTGAACAGGCGCTCAGCCGGAACGCGCCGGTCATCATGCTGACCAGGCACAGCAGCGCCGACATGGTCCTCTCCGCCCGACGTTTCGGCGCGGCCGCCTATCTGGTGAAGCCGGTCACGCCGGAGCGATTGCGGGAAAAGCTGAATCGCGCGCTCGGAACGCCATGAACTTCAAGTCATAAACGAACCTTGACCGCGACATTATTCTTTTCGTAACCACGGCGGCGCTAGAACAAAACAAGCAAGGCTGCCGACCGTGGAGGACACCACATGGCGATGAACGTCCTGGAAGTCGCGATCTATGCGATGGTGCTGACCGCCTCGCAGCCGCGCCCCTACGAATGCGTCGCCGTGAAGCCGGAAGGCGTCAACTGCACCAACGGCCTTGCCGCTAGGGAAGAGAACGCCGCCGTGCTGGCCTACAACACCGGCGTTCAGGTCATCAAGGACGCGCAAGGGCGCGTGCGCCTGTCGAACGGCCTCTCGACCCATTTCGACGCCTCGGCCTGGGTGGCGTTCAAGGATGCCGCCGGCCAGACCACGGTCAGCGTGCGCAAGACGGGCCCGTTCCGCTTCAAGTTCTCCAACGGCTTCACCTGCGAAGCCATGGGAGCGGAGCGGGACATGGCCCGCTGCTTCAAACCCTGACCCTTAGCGGCGTATGCCGCGCTGGGCCATTTCGTCCTCAAGGGCGCGGCGTTCGCGCTGCATCTGGCGCTGTTCGTCGACGATCCGGTCGTGGCGGTCCTGCAACTCGCGGTCGGAGTAACGGCGGTAGTCACCGTTCCCGCTGCGCCGGTCGTCGCGGGACGATCCTTCGTAGCGGCGGTCGTCACGCACCTGATTGTCGCGGTCGCGCGCGTTATCCGGATTGGCGTTGGGGTTGACCGCCCGGTTCAAGGTATCGAGCGCGCCGCCCCAGCCCTGCCCCTGGTTCTGCTGCGCCATCGCCACCGGCGATAGGGCGAGCACCGATCCGAAGGCCAGGGCGGCCAAACGCATTCCACGCATGAAAACACTCCCCATGAAACGTTTCGGTTTCCCCGGAAAACCGGCGGGAGCGGTGGATGTTGCGCCGGACGCCACCCTTTTCTCAGCCTAGCCGCGCGCGGTCGTGCGGTGCGTCCAGGTCCAGCGCCGGCCCCTTCGGCACGATTCCGGTCGGGTTGATCATGGTGTGGCTGGCGTAATAGTGGCGCTTGATGTGCTCGAAATTCACCGTTCCGGCGACGCCCGGCACTTGGTACAGGTCGCGCAGATAGCCGGACAGGTTCGGGTAGTCGGCGATCCGCCGCAGGTTGCACTTGAAGTGCCCGACATAGACCGCGTCGAACCGCACCAGCGTGGTGAACAGCCGCCAATCCGCCTCGGTCAGCCGGTTGCCGACCAGATAGCGTTGCGTGGCGAGCCGCGCGTCCAACACGTCCAGCGCGTCGAACAGCGCGTCGAAGGCCTGCTCGTACTTCTCCTGGGTCGTCGCGAATCCGGCCTTGTAGACGCCATTGTTGATGCGGTCGTAGACGAAGGCGTTGAGGCCGTCGATCTCCTCCGCGAGGTCCGCCGGGTAGAGATCCAGCGAGGCATCGCCGAACGCGTCGAACTCCCGGTTCAGGATGCGGATGATCTCGGCGGACTCGTTGTTCACGATGGTGCCGGTCTTCTTATCCCACAGAACCGGCACCGTGACGCGGCCGGTGTAGTCGGGCTTCGCCTTGGCGTAGACCTCGTACAGGCGGGTCGAGCCGGTGACCGGATCCGGCTCGGGAAAGGTCCAGCCCTCCTCCCGCATCAGCGGATCGACCACGGTGACGCCGATGACGCCGTCCAGCCGCTTCAGCGCACGAACGATCAGCGTGCGGTGCGCCCAGGGGCAGGCCAGCGACACGAACAGGTGATAGCGCCCGGCCTCCGGCCGGAAGGGCGTCGAGTCATCCGCCTTCACCCACTGGCGGAACTGCGTCTCCGGCCGCAAGAACGCGCCGCCGGTGGATTTGGTGTCGTACCACTGGTCTTCCCAACGACCGTCGATCAGCAAGCCCATGCCCGAACCCTCCCGCCTCCCCCTCTCCCGGCGTCGCCGGGAGAGGGGGAAATGTTACCCGTGCAGCTTCTTGGCGATTTCCGCGACGTGGCGGCCCTGGAAGCGCGCGCCGTCCAGTTCCACCGCGATCGGCTTGCGGGACCCGTCGCCGCCCGCGATGGTGCTGGCGCCGTATGGCGAGTTGCCCATCACCTCGTCCACGCCCATCTGGCCCTGGAACGAGTACGGCAGGCCCACGATGACCAGGCCCAGATGCAGCAGCACGATGTGCGTGCTGAGGATCGTGCTCTCCTGGCCGCCGTGCTGCGTGGCGGAGGAGGAAAAGGCGCTGCCGACCTTGCCCACCAGCGAGCCCTTGACCCACAGGGCGCCGGTCTGGTCGAGGAAGTTCTTCATCTGCCCCGGCATGTTGCCGTAGCGGGTCGGCACGCCGAGGATGATCGCGTCGTAGTCGGCCAGTTCGTTCGGCGTGGCGACGGGGATGTTCGGCTCGTCGACGAAGTGCGACTTTTGCCGGACCTCTTCCGGCACCAGTTCCGGCACCCTCTTGACCGTCACCGCGGTGCCCGGCACGGAGCGCGCGCCCTCCGCCCCCGCCTGCGCCATCGTCGAGATGTGTCCGTAGCTGCTGTAATAGAGCACCAGAACCTTGGCCATCGCCGAACTCCCCGTGGGTTTTTGCGGTCCAACAGAGATAGCGCGGTATCGGGAAAACGGTAATCCAGGGCGCTGGCACTTCATTGTTCGCGGGTGTACAACAATGGCATGGATCGCCTCGACGACATGCTCGCCTTCATCAAGGTTGTGGACACCAAGAGCTTCACCGCCGCGGCGGAGCGTCTGAACCTGTCCAAATCCGTGGTCTCCCGCCGCATCGCGGAGCTGGAGAACCGCCTGGGCGCCCGCCTGCTGAACCGCACGACGCGCAAGCTGAGCCTGACCGAGGTCGGGCAGTCCTATTACGACCGCTGCACCCGCATCCTCGCCGACCTGGAGGAGGCAGAACAGGCCGTCGCCGACCTGCACGCCGCGCCGCGCGGGCGGCTGCGCGTCAACGCGCCGGTGTCGTTCGGGATCCTGCACCTCGCCCCGGCGGTGGCGGAGTTCCTGGAACGCTACCCGTCCATCGAGATCGAGATGGACCTGAACGACCGCTACGTGGACCTGATCGACGAGGGCTACGATCTGGCGGTGCGCATCGGCCGGCTGCGCGACAGTTCCCTGATCGCCAAGCGCCTCGCCCCGAACCGGCAGGTCGTCTGCGCCAGCCCGGCCTATCTGGAAAAGCACGGCACGCCGCAGACGCCGGAGGAACTGTCCAACCACAACTGCCTGATCTACACCAACGTCCCGACCGCCGAGCAATGGCAGTTTCGTGTCGGCGACCAGACGCGCAACGTGCGCGTTTCGGGATCGCTGCGCGCCAACAACGGCGATCTTCTGCGGGAAGCGGCCATCGCCGGCGTCGGCATCATCGTGATGCCCACCTTCCTGTGCGGCGACGCGCTGGCCAAGGGCGAGCTGCAATGCCTGCTGCTGGACTATTACGCGACGGAGTCGAACGTCTACGCGGTCTACCCGCAGAACCGCCACCTGTCGCCGAAGGTGCGGGCTTTCGTGGATTTCCTGGCCGAGCGTTTCGGCCCGAAGCCCTACTGGGATTGCGCGCTGCTGAAACTGGAAGCGGCCAGAGGCGTCATTCGCCCGGCCTCGGCGGACACCCGAGCCTTTACTCCTTCCCCGACGGGCGGCGGCGGGCGCGGAGGTTGAGGGCGTTGAGGAAGCTGGTCGGCTGGCCGGGCTGGGCCGGGCCGACCCTCTTGGGCGTGGTGGACAGGAAGCCGCCGACGCGGGCGCGCAGTTCCACGGCGTCGTGGGCGGCGTGATCGGCGTCCTCGGCCACCTTGCGGCGCACCTCGGGGTCCAGCGTGTTGAAGGCGCGGGTCGCGAACTCGAAGGCCGGCTGCGATTTGGTGGCGATCACCTGGCGCAGCGCCTTGGACACCAGCACCGTGTCGAGCCCACCCGGACCGTCCACGCCGTCCAGAACATCGGCGAGGATGCCAATGGCCTGAAGGGTCCGGTTGTCATCGAGAGAGATGTGCTCCAGGC
>JAEZID010000234.1 GCA_023416195.1 Pseudomonadota bacterium
TCAGCACCAGCCGTTCGCCCGACACCTTCAGCACGGTCCGTTGCAGCAGCGCCGTCGCCCCGCCGGTCAGCGTGTGGGCCAGCCGCAGCGCCAGCCCCAGCACCAGGGCCTTCAGCGCCTGCGCGTCCGACAGCAGCGCCCGCGCGCCCTGGGTCACCGGCCCGTCGATGGTCCCCGTGTAGCGGGCGTAAACGGCCAACGCCAGGAACGCCCGCTCATCGTGGTCAACGCCGGGAAACGGGAAGCGCAGGACGCGCAAAAAGGCATGCTCCGCACGATAGTCCGGATGATCCGCCCAGCCCACGTCGCTCAGCAGGCAGGCCGCGTGCCGCAGCCGGGCCGCCGCGTCGTCCTCTCCGGCGAACAGGCCGCCCGTCCAGGCGATCAGCAGCGCCGGGTCGCCGAGCCGCCCGAACCGCTGCGCCCAATCGTCCGCAGCCGCCAGCAACGGGTCCTGCCGTTGCGTCTCCGGGCTCAGCAGCGAGAACAGATGCCCCTCGCGCAGGCCGAAGGCCGAGAACACCACCACGGAGGGCTGCGCCGCCCGCAACAGCCGCTCGAACACCAGCGCCGCGTAGGGCAGCGTGTCGACGCGCCGCCGCGAACCGGACATCTTCTCCAGCGATGACCGGCTCTGCTTGGCGATCAGCGCCGCGAACTCGCGCGCCTCGCCGGCCGGCACGGTGTAGTGGTGGATGATGTGCAGCGGGTGCTTGGCCTGCTCCATGTGCAGCTTGGCGAGCGCACGCCAGCCGCCGCCGACCGGGTAGAAGGGCCGGCCCTTGACCTGCGACAGCCAGCCCAGCTTCTCGAAATGCTGGTCGATGGTGCGGATCAGCCCGTTCTGCTTGACCGCCCCGCTCTCCATCAGGCGCAACGGCCCGAGCGGCGTGGTCACGTGCTCGCCGATGACGCCGTGGTCGAGCCGGATCAGCTCCAGGCTGCCGCCGCCCATGTCGCCGACCAGCCCGTCCGCCGCCGGCGTTCCGGACAGAACGCCCATGGCGGACAGCCGCGCTTCCTCCTCGCCGCTGATCACGCGGACCGTCAGCCCGGTGCGCCGCTCGATGGCGTCCACGAAGGCGGGGCCGTCCTCCGCGTCGCGCAGGGCGGCGGTGGCGATGACGTCCAGGCGTCCGACGCGCATGGCCGCTGCCAGCACCGCGAACCGCTCCAGCGCGTCCAGCGCCTGCACCTTGCCGTCCGGGTTCAGGCGCCCGGATTTCTCCACCCCGCGCCCCAGCCCGCACAGCACCTTCTCGTTGAAGACCGGAAGCGGCGCCCGCTTCAACCCGTCGTAGACGACCAGACGGATGGAGTTCGAGCCGATGTCGATGACCGCGACCCGCTCGGCCTTGTCAACCGGTGAGGCGGTGCGTTCCTGCGCCGACGTCATGAGCAACCCTTGCCTTGCTTCAGGAAACCGTGCGGAGCTTCAACCGCGGCGGGGTGCGTTTGGTCGCGAGCGCGCTGCCCCGTCCCGACAGGCTCGGGTTGGTCATGAAGTAGTTGTGGGCGCTGAACGCGTCCGGTCCGGCCTCGACCCGATGATAGACGCCGTCCGGCCCCAGCTTCCAGGTGTGCGCTTCGTCCTTGAAGTTGGCGACCATGATCTGGTCCAGCACCTGCTCGTGCACCGTCGGATTCTCGATGGGCACCAGCGTCTCGATGCGGCGGTCCAGATTGCGCGGCATCCAGTCGGCCGAGGAAATGAAGACCTTGGCGTGCGGGCTGGGCAGCGGGTGGCCGTTGCCGAAGCAGATGACCCGCCCATGCTCCAGGAAGCGGCCGACGATGCTGCGCACGCGGATGTTCTCCGACAGGCCCTTCACGCCGGGGCGCAGGCAGCAGATGCCGCGGATCACCATGTCGATCTGCACGCCCTTCTGGGACGCCTGGTACAGCTTGTCGATGATCTCCGAATCGACCAGGGAGTTCAGCTTCACCCAGATCTGCGCCGGCTTGCCGGCGGCGGCGTTGGCGATCTCCGCGTCGATCTTCTGCATCAGCTTCTGGCGCAGCGTGATCGGCGCGATGGCGATCTTCTCCAGCACCTTCGGGGTGGCGTAGCCGGTCATGAAGTTGAACATCACCGCCGCGTCGTGGCACAGCGCCGGGTCACAGGTGAAGAAGGACAGGTCGGTGTAGATCTTCGCGGTGATCGGATGGTAGTTGCCCGTCCCGAAATGCACGTAGCTGCGCAGCGCCTTGTTCTCGCGCCGCACGACCAGCGACACCTTGGCGTGCGTCTTCAGATCCACGAAGCCGTAGACCACCTGGGCGCCCGCGCGCTCCAGATCGCGCGCCCAGCGGATGTTGGCCTCCTCGTCGAAGCGCGCCTTCAGCTCGACCAGGGCGGTGACCGACTTGCCGGCCTCCGCCGCCTCGATCAGCGCGGCGACGATGGGGCTGTCCTTGCTGGTGCGGTAGAGCGTCTGCTTGATGGCGACCACCTGCGGGTCGCGCGCCGCCTGCCGGATGAACTGCACCACCACGTCGAAGCTCTCGTACGGGTGGTGGACGAGAATGTCCTTGTCGCGGATGGCCGCGAAGCAGTCGCCGCCGAAGTCGCGGATGCGCTCCGGGAAGCGGGCGTTGAACGGCCGGAAGACGAGGTCCGGCCGCTCGTCCACGATCAGCTGCTTGGTGTCGGTCAGGCCGATCAGCCCGTCCAGGATGAACACATCGTCGTTCGACACGTTCAGCTCGTGGCGCAGGAACTCGCGCAGGTCGGCGGCCATGCCCGCGTCGGTGGCGAGCCGGATGACGCTGCCCCGGCGGCGGCGCTTCAGCGCGCTTTCGAAGGTCCGGACCAGATCCTCCGCTTCCTCCTCGAATTCGATTTCGCTGTCGCGCAGCACGCGGAAGACGCCGTGCGCCTTGACCTGGAACGGCGGGAACAGGCGGTCGATGAACAGCATCACCGCCTTTTCCAGCTGAATGAAGCGGATGTCCGGCCCCGGCAGGCGGATGAAGCGGTCGAGCTGCGCCGGCAGCGGCACCAGCGCGTCCAGATGCCGCCCCTTCACCGGATCGTGCAGTTGCAGCGCCAGCGCGAAGCCCAGGTTCGGCAGGAACGGGAAGGGATGCGCCGGATCCACCGCGATGGGCGTCAGGATCGGGAAGATGTCGTCAAGGAACTTGGCCTCCAGCCAGTCCTTCTCGCCGTCGGACACGTCCTCGGCTTCAACCACCGTGATGCCGGCATCGCGCAGGTCCACCCGCAGGCTGCGCCACATGGCCTGCTGGCTGTTCATCAGCTCGATGATGCGCTGGTTGACGGCGGCCAGCTGCTGGGCCGGCGTCAGGTTCTCGGCGCTTGGCGTCTTCACGCCGGCCGCCACCTGCCCTTTCAGGCCGGCGACGCGCACCATGTAGAATTCATCCAGGTTGCTGGCCGAGATCGACAGGAAGCGCAGCCGTTCCAGCAGCGGGTGATTCGGGTTGGACGCCTCTTCCAGGACGCGCTGGTTGAAGGCCAGCCACGACAGCTCACGGTTGATGAACCGCTCCGGGGAGTTCGCTTCGATGCTGAACGCGTCCAGGTCCTGAAGGTGGGTCACGGCGGCCTCGGGTTTTCCAGGGATCGTGGCGCCGACGAAGGCCGGCGCACCAGTCGGGGCGACGAGTCTATCCCTTTTAGGTTACGGTTTCAGGACACGAGCATAGCCCTTGCTGAAAAACAGGTTCAAGCCCGCCCCGTCACGTCAATCCGGATGACCAGGATGAAGACCCTCTACCTGCTTCGTCACGCGAAATCGTCCTGGGACGATGCCGCCCTCGACGACCACGACCGTCCGCTGGCCCCGCGCGGGGAAAAGGCGGCCCGCAAGGTCGGCCGGTACCTGAAGGAGCGCGAGGCGCGCATCGACCTCGTCCTGTGCTCGACCGCCGTCCGCGCGGCGGACACCGGACGGCGCGTGCTGTCGGCCATGGGGGTCACGACCGTTCCCGTGGAGCATGAACGCGGCCTTTATCTCTGCGGCCATCACGTGCTGCTGGAACGGCTGCGCGGCGCTCCGGATTCAGCCGGATCGCTGATGCTGGTCGCTCACAACCCCGACCTGCATGAGGTGGCCCAGCGGCTCGCCGGTTCCGGCGACGAGCAGCACCGCAAGGCGCTGGCCGAGAAGTTCCCAACCGGCGCCTGCGCCGTGCTGCTGTTCGAGACGATGCACTGGCGGGGCCTCGACGCCGGGGCCGGGCGGCTCACCGATTTCATCGTGCCGCGCAAACTTGCTTAACCCACGGCGAAGCCTGGGGTAATCCAACTCCGTCCAGACCGGGAGCGTCCCCTTGTCAACCTCACCGCCGCCAACGACCGCGACCGCCGTCCGCGATGTGGAGATGAAGCTCCACCTCGACCCGCGCGACCTCGGCCGCGTCCTGGGCTTGGACGCCCTCCGCGAGCGGGCGGAGGGGGAACCGGTCACCCGCCATCTGCGCACCGTGTACTTCGACACCCCGGACCTGCGCCTGTTCGCCGCAGGCGTGGCGCTCCGCGTGCGCCAGGACGGCGACCGCTTTATCCAGACCCTGAAGACGGTCAACGCCGCGACATCCGGCGACTCGGCCGCCGTCGCCGTCCGCAAGACGTGGGAGTGGACCATCGCCACCGCCACGCCCGACCTCGCCCCCCTGGAGGCCGAGGGCATCGCCGCCCTGGTCCCGGAGGAGGCCCGCGCGGCGCTGGCCCCTCTCTTCACGACGGACTTCCGGCGCACCGTTCTGCTCGTCCGTCCGGATGCGCTGACGGCCATCGAGGTCGCGGTGGACGAAGGGGAGATCGCCGCCGGCACCGCCTGCGCCCGCATCAGCGAGGTGGAACTGGAACTGAAATCCGGCCGCGTCGGGCGCCTGTTCGACCTTGCCTTGGCGTTGCACCGCAACCTGCCCGCGCGCATCGACACGGAAAGCAAGGCGGAACTCGGCTACCGGCTCGTCACCGGCCGCCTGCCCGCCCCGGTCCAGCCGGAACCGCTCGGCCTGTCGCCCGTCACCACGGTGGCGGAGGCGTACCGGCACATCGTCCGCCACGGCCTGCGCCTGCTTCTCGCCAACGAGGCCTGCGCGCTGGCCGACGGCGATGTGGAGGGGCTGCACCAGATGCGGGTCGCGCTGCGCCGGCTGCGCACCGCCATCCGCCTCTTCCGTCCGGTCATCGGAAAGCCGGACCTCTGCGACGCCGGTGACGGCATCCGTTGGCTCATCGGGCAACTCGGCCCGGCGCGGGAATCGGATGTGCTGCTGTCCGGCGTGATCGAGCCGCTCGCCGCCACCGCCAAGGCCCCCGCCGGCCTGCCCGAACTGGCCGCCGCCGTCCGGGAGGCCCGCCGGGCGCCCGCCCGCATGGCCATGGAGGCGATCCGCTCGCCCCGCTGCACCGGGTTGCTTCTGGCGCTCGGCGCGTGGGTGGAGGAAGGGCGCTGGCACACGGGCGCCGAACCGGCGCTCCGCGCCCAGCTCGACCGCCCCGTCGCGGATCTGGCCGGCGGCTGGCTGGCCACGCAGCACGCCAAGGCGGTCAAGGCCGGCAAGGCCGTGGATGGCGCCGATGCGAAGACCCTGGACCGGTTGCGCCGGCGCCTGCGCAAGCTGCGCTACGCGGCGGAGTTTTTCCGGGGCCTCTACGCGCCCGAGGCCACCCACCCCTTCATCGACCGGCTTGAGGCGGTGCTGGCCGAACTCGACGCCGACCACGACGCGGCCGTCGCCCGAACCCTGCTGCGTGCGCTTCCCGACGCCGACACCGACACCATCGACGCCACGCTGAAATGGCTGAACAAGCGGGCCGAGAAGCGCCGCAAGGCCATCCCCGATCTGTGGAAGGCGTTCCGGGAAACGCCGGTCTTCTGGGAAACGCGCTCCCTCACCCGTCCCCGTCGGGAGGGCGAGGGGTAAGCGTCCATCCACTCAGACGCAGGCTTCTCAGGCGCTGGCGGCGGCCGTCTCGATGCCCAGCGCCTGAAGCGCGGTCGCCACGATGGCGCGGGCGGACAGGCCGGCGTCCTCGTACTGCTTGGCCGGAGCATCGTGATCCAGGAACAGGTCCGGCAGGACCATGGGACGGATCTTCAGCCCGCCGTCGAGCAGCCCCGAGGTGGCGAGGAACTGCAACACGAAGCTGCCGAAGCCGCCGACCGAGCCCTCCTCGATGGTGATCAGCACCTCATGGTGCCGCGCCAGCTGGCGGACCAGATCCTCGTCCAGCGGTTTGGCGAAGCGCGCGTCGGCCACCGTGGTCGACAGCCCGCGCGCGGCCAGCTCCGCCGCCGCCTTGCGCGCCTCGCCCAGCCGCGCCCCGTAGCTGAGGATCGCCACCTTGGAGCCTTCCTGCACCACCCGACCCTTGCCGAGGGGCAGGACCACGCCGCGCTCCGGCATCTCCAGCCCGACGCCCTCGCCGCGCGGGTAGCGCA
>JAEZID010000235.1 GCA_023416195.1 Pseudomonadota bacterium
ACCGCATCGCCGACGCCAGCCGCAAGATCACCGACATCATCGGCGTGATCGACGAGATCGCCTTCCAGACCAACCTGCTGGCCCTCAACGCCGCCGTCGAGGCCGCCCGCGCGGGCGATGCCGGCCGAGGCTTCGCGGTGGTGGCGCAGGAGGTCCGCAACCTCGCCCAGCGCTCGGCCCAGGCGTCGAAGGAGATCAAGGGCCTGATCATGGCGAGCGACGCCCAGGTCAAGAGCGGCGTCGAACTTGTCGAACAGGCCGGCGGCGCGCTGGACGGCATCGTCACCGGCGTCCGGCAGGTCGCCGGCCTGATCGCCGAGATGGCCGCCGCCTCCGCCCAGCAGGCTTCGGCCCTGGACGAGATCAACAACACCGTCTCCCACATGGACGAGATGACCCAGAAGAACGCGGCCCTGGTGGAGGAAACCACCGCCGCCGCGCATTCCCTGGCCGGACAGGCCGGCGACCTGCGCACCCTCATCGCCTTCTTCCGCCAAAGCGCGTGAGGAGCGAAGGGCCGGCGTTGATCTACGCGCCCATTCGTTTCTCGCCGCGCGCCGACGGATGGCCGAGCGTCTTCGGGCTGTGCCGGCCGATCAGGCTTGAGGCGAAGCGGCGCTGCAAGTCCTCCGGGTCGCGGTAGATCTCGACGCAGCCCGCCTTGCGGAGGTCCTGTTCGGCAAAGCCGCCGCACAGGACCCCCAGCACCGGCAGTCCGGCGCGAGTCGCCGCCTTTGCGTCCCACGGGCTGTCACCGACCACCACGGCCTCGTCCGCCCCGACCTGAAGCTTGTCGAGCGCCGCTTGGAAGATGTCCGGATGAGGCTTGGACCGGTCGGCGTCGTCGGAGGAGGTTTCGATGTCCACCAGATCCTCGATCTCGGCGACCCGCTTGTAACGCTCCAGCTCGTCCCCCTTGGCGGATGAGGCGAGCGCGATGCGCAGGCCGTCGGCGTGCAGGTGCTGGAACAGCCCGCGCACCCGGCGGAAGCCCTTGACCTTGGGCATGTATTTGCGGGCGAACAGGTCGTGGCGGAAGTGGTCCATGTCGTCCTGGACCCGCTTCAGATCCTTCTGCGGCACGAAGACCGGAATGATCTGGTCACCGCCCTTGCCGATCTGGGACCGCACCACGTCGAAGTCCGCGTGGTAACCGAAGTGCCGTATCGCCTCCACCCAGGCGTGGGCGTGCAGATCGACCGAATCGACCAGGGTACCGTCCACGTCGAAGATGACGGCTCGCAGGATGCCGGTCATCGCCCCCTCCTCACCATCTCACACGCACCGAACAGACGGCGCCGGGGGTGTGTTCCGGTGGGCACAGGAGCACGGGATGGAAACATCCGGATGTGACCGCCCGCCGTCAGTGCGACTCCCTGGGGATCCCCGCCCCACGGCAGCCGATCAGGAAATCGAAGTCGGCGCCCTTGTCGGCCTGCATGACGTGCTCGACATACAGGGACTGGTAGCCGCCCTTCATGGCCGGTGTCGGCGCCTGCCACGCCGCCCGGCGTCGGGCCAGTTCCTCCTCTGGCACGTCCAGGTGCAGGCGGCGGGCCTCCACGTCCAGTTCGATCATGTCGCCGTCCCGGACCAGCGCCAGCGGTCCGCCCGCCGCCGCCTCCGGGCAGACGTGCAGGACGACGGTGCCGTAGGCCGTCCCGCTCATCCGGGCGTCGGAGATGCGGACCATGTCCGTGATGCCCTTCTGAAGCAGCTTCGGCGGCAGGCCCATGTTGCCGACCTCGGCCATGCCGGGATAGCCCTTCGGCCCGCAGTTCTTCAGGACCATGACGCAGGTCTGGTCGATGTCCAGGGCCGGGTCCTCGATGCGGGCCTTGTAATGCTCGATGTCCTCGAACACCACCGCCCTGCCCCGGTGCCTCATCAGGTGGGGTGACGCGGCGGAGGGCTTCAGAACCGCCCCGTCGGGGGCGAGGTTGCCGCGCAGCACGGCGACACCGCCGCTCGCCACCAGCGGGTGGTCGAAGGTCCGGATGACCGCCTCGTTCCAGTTCGGGGCCTTCTCGCAGTTCTCCCAGAGCGTCCGCCCGTTCACGGTCAGGGCGTCCCGGTGGAGCATCCCCCGCTCGCCCAGCAGCCGCACCACGGCCGGGATGCCGCCCGCGTAGTAGAAGTCCTCCATCAGGAACCGGCCGGACGGCATCAGATCCACCAGGGTCGGAATCTCGCGCCCCAGCCGGTCCCAGTCGTCCAACGTCAGCTTCACGCCGATCCGTCCCGCCATGGCGATCAGGTGGATGACGGCGTTGGTCGAGCCGCCGATGGCTCCGTTGACGCGGATGGCGTTCTCGAAGGCGTCCCTGGTCAGGATCCGGTCCATCGTCAGATCCTCCTGGACCATCTCGACGATGCGGCGCCCGGCCATGTGGGCCAGCACGTTGCGGCGGCTGTCGGCGGCCGGCGTCGCGGCGTTCTGCGGCAGCCCAAGGCCCAGCGCCTCCACCATCGACGCCATGGTCGAGGCCGTGCCCATGGTCATGCAGTGCCCGACCGAGCGGGACATGCAGGCTTCCGCGTCCATGAAGTCCTCAAGGCTCATCTTGCCGGCCTTCACGTCCTCGCTGAACTCCCAGACGGCGGTGCCGGAGCCGATCAGCCGGCCCCGGTAATGCCCGTTCAGCATCGGCCCGCCGGACACCACCAGCGTCGGCAGGTTGCAGCTCGCCGCGCCCATGACCAGCGACGGCGTGGTCTTGTCGCAACCGCAGAGCAGCACCACCCCGTCGATGGGGTTGCCGCGGATCGACTCCTCCACGTCCATGCTGACGAGGTTGCGGAACAGCATGGCGGTCGGGCGCAGGTTGGTTTCGCCCAGAGACATCACCGGGAATTCCAGCGGAAAGCCGCCGGCTTCGTAGACGCCGCGCTTCACCCGCTCCGCCAGCAGCCGGAAATGGGCGTTGCAGGGGGTCAGCTCCGACCATGTGTTGCAGATGCCGATGACCGGGCGGCCGTCGAACAGGTGGCTCGGCAGGCCCTGGTTGCGCATCCAGCTGCGGTGGATGAATCCGTCCTTGTCGTTGCGGCCGAACCATGCGGCGGAGCGAAGAGGCTTCCTGGTGGTCATGCAAGGTCACTCCTTCACGGCGCCGGTCATGCTGGCGACGTAATGCTCGACGAAGAAGGAATAGAGAATCGCCACCGGCAGGGAGCCCAGCAGGGCCCCGGCCATCAGCGAACCCCAATGGTAGACGTCGCCCTCCACCAGCTCCGTGATGACGCCCACGGGAACGGTCTTCTGCTCCGACGACTGGATGAAGGTCAGGGCGTAGATGAATTCGTTCCAGGACAGGGTGAAGGCGAAGATGCCCGCCGAGATCAGGCCCGGAACGGCCAGCGGCAGCAGGATCTTCACAAGGATTTGCAGGCGTGTCGCCCCGTCGATCAGGGCGCATTCCTCAAGCTCGTAGGGGATGGAGCGGAAATAGCCCATCAGCAGCCACGTGCAGAACGGAATCAGGAAGGTCGGGTATGTCAGGATCAGCGCCCACTTCGTGTCGAACAGGCCGTAGGCGTAGACCATGGACGCCAGCGGGATGAACAGGATCGACGGCGGCACGAGGTAGGCCAGGAAGATCGCCAGCCCGACGTAGCGCGCCCCCTTGAAGCGCAGCCGCTCGATGGCGTAGGCGGCACAGACGGCGCAGAACAGCGACAGGAAGGTGCTGACCACCGACACCAGCATGGTGTTCAGCAGCCACTCCGGATAGGCGGTGCGGAAAAGCAGGCGGTGGATGTTGTCCAGCGTCGGGTGCGCCACCCAGAAGGGGCTGAAGTCGTTGAAGTTATACAGCTCCTCGTTCGATTTGAAGGACGTGACCCCCATCCAGTAGAAGGGGAACAGCAGCACGAACAGGAACAGGATCAGCGGGATCCACAGCGTCACGACGCGACGGGGGATGGATTCCAGATAATCCATGCCGTTACCGGCGGGTGTCTCCGTCTTCTTGCGGAACATGCGAGGCCTCCGTCAATCGGTGCCGCCGTGCTGCCAGCGCCGGCGTTGCAGGCCGAAGTAGCTGAACAGGATGGCGGACAAGAGGAACGGGATCATCGTGACGGCGATGGCGGCGCCCTCTCCCAGGTTCCCGCCGGGGATGGCCCGCTGGAAGGACAGGGTCGCCATCAGGTGCGTGGCGTTCAGCGGTCCGCCGCGCGTCAGCACGTAGATCAGCTGGAAATCGGTGAAGGTGAACAGCACCGAGAAGGTCATCACCACGGCAATGATCGGCGTCAGCATCGGGAAGGTGACGTAGCGGAAGCGCTGCCACGGCGTGGCCCCGTCGATGGTCGCGGCCTCGTACAGCGACGGCGGAATGGTCTGGAGACCGGCCAGCAGCGTGATCGCCACGAAGGGGATGCCGCGCCAGACGTTGGCAATGATGACGCTGGCCCGCGCCCAGGCCGGGTCGCCGAGGAAGTTGATGTAGTTGTCGATCAGACCAAGCCGCTGCAGCGACCAGGACACGATCGAGAACTGGCTGTCGTAGATCCACCAGAAGGCGATGGCGGACAACGCCGTCGGCACGATCCAGGGCAGCAGGACGATGGCCCGCAGGAACGCCTTGAACGGCAGATGCCGGTTCAGCAGCAGCGCCAGATAGAGGCCCAGCGCGAACTTCGCGATGCTGGCGACCACCGTGTAGAGGAAGGTGTTGAAGACCGACGTCCAGAACACGCTGTCCGTCCACAGCATCTCGTAATTCTCGATGCCGATGTACTGCCCGACGCGCCCCACCCGCGTGTCGGTCATGCCGAGCCAGACGCCGAGGCCCAGCGGATAGGCCAGGAACAACAGCAGGATGCTGGCGGCCGGCAGCATGAACAGCAGGCCCATGGCGGCCCGGCTCTCGCCGAGGCGGAAACGCGGCGGGGCCGGTGCGGCGCGCGGCTTGGCCGGACGCTGGTGTTTGGTGTCCACGAACATGGCGAGGCCCTCGATGTGTGGCCCCCTCCCCGACCCTCCCCCGCTGGGCGGGGGAAGGAGCTATAATCCCCTCCACCGCGTCAGCGGGGGAGGGTTAGGGAGGGGGCAAAGCGCCCTCAGACCTTGTAGTAGCGTAAGGCCCGGCGTTCGGCGCGGGCGGCGGCTTCCTTGGGTGTCTGCTGGCCGCTGGCGGCCTCGGCGAACATGTTGACGACGACGTAGTCGGCCATCACGCCCGCCGATGCGGCGCCCAGCTTCCCGGCATAGCCGTTCCACAGCATGTTCTTCACCGTGTCGCGGTAGGGCGTGTGCTTGGGATCCACGGTCCAGATCGGGTTGTTCTCGTAGGCGGCCAGCGGGTGGGTGATGTAGCCGATGGCCGCCTGCTGCCAGGGCTCGTACTGCTCCTTCTCCATCATGAAGCGGAGGTATTCCTTGGCGGCGTTCGGGTATTTGGAATGCTTGAACACCATGCCCTGGGTGAACAGGTGCAGTTCCGACGGCTTGCCGACCGGGCCGACGGGGAAGTTGACGTGCTCGATGTCCTTCGCCATCGCCTGCATCGCCGGGTCCTGCGAGGTCTTGGCCGAGTAGTAGACGGAGATGCCGTTGGCGGTGACGCCGATCTCGCCGGCCAGGAAGGCCTTGTTGTTGTTGGGGTCGAGCCAGGACAGCGTGCCCGGCGCGAAGGCCTTGTAGAGTTCGGCCACATACTCCAGCGCCCGGACGGTCTCGGGGCTGTTGATGGTGACGTTGCCCTGCTCGTCCACCATGCGGCCGCCGAAGGCCCAGAGCATGCTGTGCGTCCAGGTATTGCCGTCGCCGACCGCGTTGCCGAGCGCAAAGCCGGTTGGGTGGCCCTTCTTCGCCATGGCCTGGCAGGCCTTCAGGAAGCCGTCGGTGTCGCGGGGCATCGTCTCGAAGCCGGCCTCGTTGAGCCAGGACTTCCGATAGACGATGCAGGCGCCGGCCGCACCCACCGGCAGGCCGATCCAACGGCCGTCGCGCATGCCGTAGCGTTGCGCCGCGTCGTACCAGCCGCCGTACTTGTTGCCGAGATAGGTCGCGAGGTCGGTCAGGTCCACCAGCTTGTCCGGGTACTGGTGCGGGTCGTCGAACCAGCCGAAGATGATGTCCGGGCCGCTGCCGACGTTGGCCGCGACCGCCGCCTTGGGCCGGATGTCCTCCCAGGATTCGCTGTCGATGCGGACCTTGATGCCGGTCTTCTCGGTGAATTTCTGGGTGTTTGCGTTCCATCCGTCCTCGTCGCCCTGGACGAACTTCTTCCAGCGCAGGATGCGAAGCTCGGCGCCCTTCTCGGGCTCGATCTTCAGCTCCTGCTGGGCGGCGGCGAGACCGACGTTGCCGAGGCCGGCCCCCATGGCGGCGACGGCGGCGGTTGCTTTCAGAACGTCTCTTCTCGTGAACTCCCCGAACTTGGAAACCATGACCGCTCCTCCCTTTTGGTTGAAGGGTCGGCCGGCGTGCTCTGCCGGTCGGCCGGTGGTGTTCTCTGGCCTTAAAGACGCTGCCCTGTGGCGGCGTCGAAGACATGCCCGGCCTCCGCCTGCGGCACGAGCCGCAGCCGTTCGCCGGGCTGCAACGGATGGCGTTCGGTCGTCGCGGCACAGACGATGCCGTCGCCCAGCCGGCAGAAGACCAGCGTGTTGTCCCCGGTCGGCTCGATCACCTCGACCTCCGCCGGCAATCCCTGCTCGGCGTCCGACGCGATGCGCAGGTGGCCGGGGCGGATGCCGTAGACCACCGTCTGGCCGTCGCTGCCGCTGACGCCGCGCGGAGCCGGCAGCGTCAGGTCGCCCTTCGCGATCACCCACGCGCGGTCGCCCTCGCGGCGCAGGGTGCCTTCCAGGAAGTTCATGGCGGGGGAGCCGATGAAGCCGGCGACGAACAGGTTGGCCGGTCGGTCGTACAGCTCCAGCGGGGTGCCGATCTGCTCCACATGGCCGTCATGCATGACCACGATGCGGTCGGCCATGGTCATCGCCTCGATCTGGTCGTGGGTGACGTAGATCGAGGTTGTGCGCAGGCGCTGGTGCAGGGCCTTGATCTCGGTGCGCATCTGCACGCGAAGCTTGGCGTCGAGGTTGGACAGGGGTTCGTCGAACAGGAAGACCTGCGGGTCGCGGACGATGGCCCGGCCCATGGCGACGCGCTGGCGCTGGCCGCCGGAGAGCTGGCGCGGGTAGCGGTCGAGATATCTGGTCAGGTCCAGAATCTCGGCGGCCTGCCGGACGCGCTGTTCGATCAGGGGCTTCTCGGCATGGCGCAGCTTCATGCTGAAGGCCATGTTGTCGAACACGTTCATGTGCGGATAGAGCGCGTAGTTCTGGAACACCATGGCGATGTCCCGTTCCTTCGGCGGCATCTGGTTCACCACCCGGCCGCCGATGGAGATCTCGCCGCCGCTGATCTGCTCCAGCCCGGCGATCATGCGGAGCAGCGTGGACTTGCCGCAGCCGGAGGGGCCGACGAGGACGACGAACTCCTCGTCGCCGATGTCCACGTCGATGCCGTGGATCACCTCGTAGGTGCCGAAGGCCTTGCGCACCTGACGGATATCGACGGAGGCCATGGGCTCCCTCCCCTCACGCGGTGATGGACCAGCCGCGCCGGGGGCTGAGCCAGGCGCGGTTGACGCAGTTGACGAGCCGCTTTTCGCCGAGGGCCGCCGCCACCGTCTCCGCCGACTTGCGGCGCAGGTCGCGGATGCTCTCCGGGGCGTAGAAGGCGGCGTGCGGGCTGAGCAGCAGACGGCCGGCGATCCAGGGTTCCTGCGCCCGCCACGCCCGGAACAGCGGGTGGGCGGCCATGCGGGTCAGCGGCTCCTCCGGGATCACGTCCAGCGCGGCGCCGTCCAGACGGCCGTCGAGCAGGGCGCTGTGAAGGGCGTCGAGAACCAGGACGGGGCCGCGCGCCGTGTTCACCAGAATCTGGCCGGGGCGGGAAGCGGCGAAGGCCTCGGCGTTCAGCAGGCCGGCGGTCTCCGGCGTCAGGGGCGTGTGCAGGCTGACCACGTCGGCCTCGGCCATCAGGCCGGTCAGGCGGTCGGCCCGGCGGAACCCCAGGGCGATTTCGGTGCCCGTGGGCTTGTAGGGGTCGAAGAAGATGACCTCCATGCCCAGCCCCCTGGCCCGCAAGGCGGTGGCGAGACCGATGCGGCCCAGGCCGACGACGCCGAAGGTCCGTCCGCGCAGACGGCGGATCAGCGACGCCTTCGCGAAATGCCAGTTCGCGGCCGGGTCGTCGCGGAGCAGGGCGTCGTAGGCCGCCGTGCCGCGGGTCAGAGTCAGCAACATCGCGATGGCGTGGTCGGCCACGTCCGTGGTGCCGTAGTCCGGGACGTTGCAGACCGCGATGCCCAGCGCGCCGGCCGCTTCCAGATCGACGTTGTCGAAGCCAACGCCGGCCCGGACGATCACCCGGCAGCGTTCCAGCCGTTCCAGCCAGCGGGCGTCCAAGCGCGCTTCGTCATAGGCGATCACGGCCTCGCAGGACGGCCACTCGCCGGGAGCGATGTCGGCTTGGGAAATCCCATGATGGGGGATGAAGGCGTAATCGGAGCCGGCGGCTTGGCTCTCGACCGCTTGCTTCTCGACGTCTGCGGCATCGGTGAACTTGGCGTCGGGGATCAGGACGCGCATGGCGCCTCCCCGCCGGCGTGGGGACGCCACCGTCCCCCGGACCGGGTATCGGGCATTGTCTCTTTCCTCCCTGGTGGCCGGCCCGGTTGCTCCGGACTCGTGCCAACGCCCGCTTATTGTTCGTGTACCTGATGGTTTGCTAAGCGGTATTTTCAATATAGCGCTTGACGATGCCGGCCGGTCAACTCGGCGTTTGGTCAGTGCCGAAGGGGGTGCGCCTTTCGCAGGGCGGCACCGGACGGCTCGGTATCACGGTCCGTTCGCACGCGTCCTTTGTACGGTCGATGCACAACGATGTGCGTACGAATCATCCCGTTCGGCGCATGGCCGCGAACAGGCACAGGTCTGGCGTCGACGACGTCAGGGTGCGGAAAAGGAGGGAACAGGGCAAGAACGATGCCCCGTTCCCATCCGGTCAGGCGTTTTCGAATCCGGTCAGCACGTTCGCGACGTTGATGCCGAGGTCGTCCACCGCGTAGCCGCCCTCCATCACGAACAGGGTCGGCAGGCCGATCCGGGCCAACGCCCCGCCCATGCGCAGGAAGTCTTCCGACAGCAGACGGAAGCGGGAAATCGGATCGCCGCCGTAGGTGTCGGCGCCCAGCGAGACGACCAGCGCGTCGGCGCCGAACGCCCGGATGCGCGCCGCCGCCGTGTCCAGGGCCTCGGCGTAGGACGCCCAGTCGGTGCCCCAAGGCAGCGGCAGGTTGAGGTTGAAGCCCTCGCCGGCTCCGGCCCCGACCTCGTCGGCGTAGCCGCAGAAATAGGGGAATTCCTGGATCGGGTCGGCGTGCAGGGAGATGAACAGAACGTCGTTCCGCTCCCAGAAGATCTCCTGCGTGCCGTTGCCGTGGTGATAGTCCACGTCCAGCACCGCGACCCGCGCCGCGCCCTGGTCGCGCAGGCTCTGCGCCGCAATGGCCGCGTTGTTCAGGAAGCAGTAGCCGCCGTAGAAGGCATGGCCCGCGTGGTGCCCCGGCGGCCGGCACAGCGCGAAGGCGGCGCGGTCGCCGGCGCGGATGCGGTCGGCCCCGGTCAGCGCCACGTCGGCGGCGGCGGTCACGGCCTTCCAGGTTCCGGCGGTGATGGGCGTGCCGGCGTCGAAGGAATAGTAGCCGAGCTTGCCGTCGATGTTCTTCGGCACATGGCGCCGCGACATGCCGGGCGCCACCCAGTTGAGCGGCAGCGCGTCCCAGTCGCCATGCTCCGCCAGCCACTCGCCCCAGGCGGTGCGCAGGAATTCCAGATAACCGACGTCGTGGACGCGCACCAGCGGTTCCACCCCGTGGACGGCCGGTTCCACGATCGGACCGATGGCGGCTGCCTCGACCCGGCCGCGCACGATGTCGGCGCGGGCGGGCTTTTCGTAGCAGGGCACGAGTTGGCCGTCGTTCAGCTCCGACCGGCCGGCCTGGAGCCGATGCTCTTCACTGTAGACAATGATCACGCTGCGTCTGCCTTCAGAACCTTGTCGATGGTGTCGCGGAGGTCGTCGATGTGAAGCGGTTTGGTGAGGCTGCCGTCGGCGCCGAATTCCGTGGCGAAGCGCAGCATGGTGTCACGCACCGCCACGGCGTCGATCAGCCGGTTCGGCCCGATGGACATGCAGACCACCCTGGCCTGCGGGTTCAACGCCTTCAGGCGCTTCAGGGTTTCGAAACCGTCCTGGTGCGGCATGAAGATGTCGGTCAGGACCAGATCGGGTTCGAAGGCGAGGTAGGATTCCACCCCCTCCGTCCCGCTTTCGGCGGTGATGGCCTCGTGCCCCAGCTTTTCCAGCAGCGCGCGGGCGGCGGACAGGGTGGTCGGGTCGTCGTCGATGACGATGATGCGCGCCATGCGGAACCCTCCGGGAACATGAGTACCGGCATCCATGATAGCCGCTCGGCCGCAGAGCCGGGGTCCTATTTTGCGCATAGCCGGTCCTGGGGGTGTCGGCGTCCGTGCGGCGATTGCTTTCCGGCAGATTACACGCAATAGTGTGTATTGCATGTTATCGGCTCCCTGCCGGTAGCGCGCACATGGTTTTTGACATCTCATGTTTGCTGCTGCGTGCAGGATATTCGCCCGGTTGGTGCCGCTGGCGGCGCTGATCCTATGGGTGTACGCCGCGTCGGCCGCCGAGCCGGCGCGACCGGTGGCGCACGCCCGGACCCCGGCCGCCCCGGTTCAGGGCGCGCCGTCCGCCGTGGAAGCCGCCTACTCGGACCGCGCCGGAACGCCCCTGCGGCAGTTCGGCTACGACCAGTTCGGACAGGAGGCGGGCGGGCGCCCCGGAGCCGGCGGCGTGCAGGGCGACTACACGCTCGGCCCCGGCGACGAATTGCTGGTCAGCCTGCGCGGGCAGAAATCGTCCAGCAAGCGCTACGCCATCGACCCTGCGGGCCTGCTGACCATCGACGAGATCCGTCCGGTGACAGCGCAGGGCCTGACCCTGGCGGAGCTGCGTACCGAACTGTCCAACGCCGTCGCCGCCACCCACCCGGACACCGACACCTTCGTCTCGCTGACCGAGGTGCGGCGCATCGGCGTTCTGGTCACGGGCGCGGTCGGCAAGCCCGGCCGGCACGAGGCCGGCGCCTTCGCCACCGTGCTGGACGCGCTGGCCCTGGCCGGCGGGGTGACGCGCGACGGGTCGTTGCGGCGGATCCGGCTGACGCGGGCCGGAACGGCGGAGGAGTCGAGCGCCGTCGATCTCTACGATCTGTTCCTGACCGGCAACGGCGGCAGCGCCGACCTGCGGCTGCGCGACGGCGACCGGCTGTTCGTGCCGCCGCTCGGCCCCACGGTCGCGGTGACCGGCCCGGTCAAGCGCCCGGCCATTTTCGAGCTGTCGCCGAACCAGCCGGCGCTGACGGCCGTGGAACTGAAGGATCTGGCGGGCGGCGTGCTGCGCCCCGGCGCGCACCGGGCGCTGCGCTTCACCATCGGCCCGTCCGGCGAGGAGGTGACGGAGGAGGTCGCCAACCAGCACGCCCGCGTCATCGGCGACGGCGACCTGCTGGTGCTCGCCCCGATGCGGGAGGATCGCCGGGACGAGGTGCGGCTGGACGGCCATGTGCTGCGCCC
>JAEZID010000271.1 GCA_023416195.1 Pseudomonadota bacterium
GTCGATGTAGAGGATGCAGGTGCCGTCGTCCTGGCGGTGGACGACATGGCTGTCCCAGATCTTGTCGAAGAGGGTGCGCGGCTTGGACATCGTAAGCTCTCTCTCACAGGCGTCGGGCCGAACGGACGAACGGGGTGGGCGGCCCGGAGGCGGCACAATAGCGTTGTGTCGCGCGGGGGACAAGTATGGCTAACCGTCTTCCGCAACGGGGGCCTAGCCCGCAAGAAAGTATCGCTCAGCCGCCCGCCTTCTCGCCAAAGGCCACGCGCACGGGCGTGCCGTCGTTCAGCGTGCCCTTGCCCGTGCCGGACATCAGGTCGATGGTGCGCAGCAGTTCGATGGCCCCGTACCGGCCATCCTGGCAAGACACCGCGACGATGATCCGCGGCGTCACGTCGGCGGCGTTGTAGGAGCCATGGCAGGTCAGCCGCTCGTCGGCGGTCTGCACCAGATAGACGCCGAGCGGGCTGTTGGTGCTGGCCCGGGCGACGCCCTTGAACGGCGCCTTGTCGCCGAGCGAGCCGGTCACCGGCACTTCGATGGTTTGGCCGGCGGCGCAGGCGCCGGCGAGGAGGACGGCAGATAACGACAGAAACTTGCGGAGCATGGGTTACCCTGTAAGGTAAAGCGCCCATCGCTTGTGCCAATGCAACCCTGTCCCGCAAAGGCGCGATCGGTCACAGCGACACCATGCCGCCGGTGGAAGCCGGAGGCGCCCTGTGCTAGCGTCCCGCCACTCTTGAAACGAGGGGAATTCCCGTGTCGGACCAGACCGTCCGCTGTGAACGCTGCGACAAACGCTACCCGGCGAGCGAGCCGTCCTGCCCGAACTGCCGGCGCATCCGCCAATCCAACATCGCCATCGCGACCGCGCTGCTGTTGCTGGTCGCGCTGGTGGTGGTCGGATGGCTGGGCGCGCAGATCCTGTTCATGTGAGGTGATGTTAGTTTTCGAGGTGGTGTTGGGTTTCGCTTGCGGCTCAACCCAACCTACAGGACGTCGTAGGTTGGGTTGAGCGAAGCGAAACCCAACAAAGCTACGCTTGCGGCCGGTAAATCTCCCCGCCGCCCTCGCGGAAGCGTTCGGACATCTCGGCCATCCCGGCTTCCGCCTGATCGCGGATCTCCTGCGTGATCTTCATCGAGCAGAACTTCGGCCCGCACATCGAGCAGAAATGCGCCGTCTTGGCGCCTTCCGCCGGCAAGGTCTCGTCGTGGTACGCCTGCGCCGTATCGGGGTCGAGCGACAGGGCGAACTGATCCTTCCAGCGGAAGGAGAAGCGCGCCCGCGACATGGCGTCGTCCCGCGCCCGCGCCGCCGGGTGCCCTTTGGCGAGGTCGGCGGCGTGCGCGGCGATCTTGTAGGCGATCACGCCCGCCTTCACGTCGTCGCGGTCGGGCAGGCCCAGATGCTCCTTCGGCGTGACGTAGCAGAGCATCGCCGTGCCGAACCAGCCGATCATCGCCGCGCCGATGGCGCTGGTGATGTGGTCGTAGCCGGGGGCGATGTCCGTCACGATGGGACCCAGCGTGTAGAAGGGCGCCTCGCCGCACAGTTTCAGCTGGATATCGACGTTGTGCTTGATCTTGTGCAGCGGGACGTGGCCCGGCCCTTCGATCATCACCTGCACGTCCTTGGCCCAGGCGATCCTGGTCAGCTCGCCCAGAGTCTCCAGTTCGGCGAACTGGGCGGCGTCGTTGGCGTCGGCCTGGCTGCCCGGCCGCAGCCCGTCGCCCAGCGACAGCGCCACGTCGTAGGCGCGGCAGATGTCGCAGATCTCCTCGAAACGGTCGTAGAGGAAGTTCTCGCGGTGATAGGTCAGGCACCACTTCGCCATGATCGAGCCGCCGCGCGACACGATGCCGGTCACCCGCTTCGCCGTCAGCGGGATGTGCGCCAGACGCAGGCCGGCGTGGATGGTGAAGTAATCGACGCCCTGCTCCGCCTGCTCGATCAGCGTGTCGCGGAACAGCCCCCAGGTCAGGTCCTCGGCCTTGCCGCCGACCTTCTCCAGCGCCTGATAGATCGGCACGGTGCCGATGGGAACCGGCGCGTTGCGCAGGATCCATTCGCGGGTCTGGTGGATGTCCTTGCCGGTGGACAGGTCCATCACGGTGTCGGCGCCCCAGCGGATCGCCCAGACCATCTTCTCGACCTCTTCTTCAATGGAGGAGGTGATGGCGGAGTTGCCGATGTTGGCGTTGATCTTGGTCAGGAAGTTGCGGCCGATGATCATCGGCTCCGATTCGGGGTGGTTGACGTTGGCCGGGATGATGGCCCGGCCGCGCGCCACCTCGTCGCGCACGAACTCCGGCGTCACGAGGTCGGGGATGGCCGCCCCGAAATCCTCGCCGTCGCGTTCAGCCTTCGCCGCTTCCATACGGCCCAGATTCTCGCGGACGGCGATGTATTCCATTTCCGGCGTGACGATGCCGGCGCGGGCGTAGGCCATCTGCGTCACCGCCTTGCCGTCCCTGGCGCGCAGAGCGCCGCCGGCGGTTGGCTCCA
>JAEZID010000289.1 GCA_023416195.1 Pseudomonadota bacterium
GGTACAAGATGACCTTCTTCGAATGGTCGTCCCGCGTGCCGCTGCTCGTCCACGCTCCGGGACGCTGGGCACCGCGCCGGGTGTCGGCCCCGGTGTCGCACGTCGATCTGTTCCCCACCATCCTCGATCTGATCGACGGCCGGGCGCCGCTGCCGGTCGACCCGTTCGACGGCGAAAGCCTGCTGCCCCTGCTTGCCGGTTCGTCGCGTGGCGCCGGCCGCACCATCTTCGCGGAGTATTTGGGAGAAGGGACGCTGAACCCCGCCTTCATGGTGCGGCGCGGTCGCTACAAATACATCGCCTGTGACGGCGACCCACCGCAGCTCTACGATCTGGAGGCAGACCCGAAGGAGCTGGTCAACCGCGCCGGCGCGCGCGATCTCGCCGCCATCGAGGCCGATCTGGCCGCGTCCGTCGCTCGGCGCTGGAACGCGCCGGCCCTGCGCCGGGCGGTGATCGAAAGCCAGAACCGGCGGCTGTTCGTCCACAAGGTGCTGCTGACCGGGCGCCACACGCCCTGGGATTTCCAGCCCCACCGCAACGCCGCCACCTCCTACGTCCGCAACTTCGGGGTCGCCGAGGACACGCTGAAGGCCCTGGCCCGCCTGCCGGCGGTGGAACCGGTGCCGCCCGACCGTCCCGACGCCTGAGTCTTCCTCTCCCATCTCTGTCAGCCGGGGAACCGCGATGCCCGACACTTCTCTGCCCAGCCTGTCCATCACCCCCGTCAGCCCGGCCATCGGCGCGCGGGTGGAGGGGCTGGACCTCGCCAGCCCGCTGAGCGATGCGGAGGCCGCCGCGCTGGAGCGCGCTCTGGTTGCCCATCAGGTGCTGTTCTTCGAGAACCAACCCCTAACGCCCGCGGCGCAACGCGCCTTCGCCGCCCGCTTCGGCAGCCTGCACGTCCACCCCGTCTATCCCAGCGTGCCCGAGCAACCGGAGATCATGGTGCTCGACACCGGGCCGCACAACGTCACCGACAACGACGTCTGGCACACCGACGTGACCTGCATCGAGACACCGCCGGCCATCGTGGCGCTGTCGGGCAAGCGGCTCCCGCCCAACGGCGGCGACACCGTGTGGGCCAGCAACATCGCCGCCTACAACGGGCTGTCGGAGCCGCTGCGCCGCCTGCTTGACCCGCTGACCGCGCTGCACGACTTCACCAAATCCTTTCCCGAATGGCGGCACAACGGCGATCCGGAGACGCACGCCCGCTGGCGCGCGGCGCGCGACCGCCACCCGCCGGTGCCCCACCCGGTGGTCCGCGTCCATCCGGTGAGCGGCGCCAAGGCGCTGTTCGTGAACGAGAACTTCACGTCGCGCATCGTCGGGCTGAGCGACCGCGAGAGCGCGGCTATTCTCGACCTGCTGTTCGACCACATCAGTCGCCCTGAGTTCACCGTGCGCTGGCGGTGGAAGGCCGACGACCTCGTGCTGTGGGACAACCGCTCCACCCAGCATTACGCGGTGAACGACTATCTGCCGCACAGCCGCCTGATGCACCGCGCCACCGTGCTGGGCGACCGGCCCGTCGGCCCCTGAACGAATTTCTCATAACAATGTCAAGCCATTAGGGAGAATCTTAACCGTGAAGAGCCTGTTCCCGCGCCGCGCCGTGCTTGGCGCCCTGTTCGCCGCCGCCCTGTCCACCCTCCTGCCGGGCGCCGCCCGCGCCGCCGACAAGGTGACGGAGATCCGCCTCGACTACGCCTATTACAACCCGGTCAGCCTCGTGCTGAAGGAAAAGGGTTGGCTGGAGGAGGATCTGAAGAAGGACGGAATCGCCGTCCGCTGGGTGCTCAGCCTCGGCTCCAACAAGGCGCTGGAGTTCCTGAACGCCGGCAGCCTGGATTTCGGCTCGACCGCCGGGGCGGCGGCGCTGATCGCCCGCATCAACGGCAACCCGATCAAGTCGGTCTACGTCTATTCCAAGCCGGAATGGACCGCGCTGGTCACCGGCCCGAACAGCGCCATCACGAAGGTCGAGGACCTGAAGGGCAAGCGCGTCGCCGTCACCCGCGGCACCGACCCCCACATCTTTCTGGTCCGCACGCTCGCCCAGCACAAGCTGACCGACAAGGACATCAAGCTGGTCCTGCTTCAGCACCAGGACGGCCGGCTGGCGCTGGAAAAGGGCGATGTGGACGCCTGGGCGGGGCTCGACCCGCTGATGGCCCAGGCGGAGATCGACAACGGCGCCCGGCTGTTCCACCGCAACGCCGCCGCCAACACATGGGGCGTGCTGAACGTGCGGGAGGAGTTCGCCACACAGCAGCCGGAACTGGTCGCCCGCGGGCTGCGCGCCTATGAGAAGGCCCGCGTCCACGCACTCGCCAACCCGGCGGCGTTGAAGACGACCATCGCCACCGCCGCCAAGCTGTCGGAGCCGGTGGCCACCCGTCAGTTGGAGCGCACGGACCTCAGCCACAGCGCCATCGGCGCGGAGCAGGCCGACACCATCCTCCAGGCCGGTCTGGCCCTTCAGGATAGCGGTGTACTCGGTGCCGACGTGGACGTGAAGGGGGCCGTCGCAGCGCTGATCGACCCGTCCTTTTCCAAGGCGCTGACGCAGTAAGGAGGCGGGTTCGTGGCCGTCATTGAACCGGCGCTGGATCGGCGGGAAGCCGAGGCCGGCGCCGTTCCCGAGGAATCCGGGCTGCCGCCCCGCCGCCGCTGGCTGGACCGGCTGGCGGGGCTGCTCGTCCCGCTGTTCCTGGCGCTCGGCTGGGAAGCCGCGGTGGCGCAGGGCTGGGGCAACGGGCGCCTCCTGCCGCCGCCCAGCCGCATCCTGTCCACCTTGTGGAGCCTGTGGCAGTCCGGCGACCTGACCACCCATGTCCTGGCAACGCTCGGCCGGGTCGGGCTGGGCTTCCTGTTCGGGGTTCTGGCGGGGACGGTGCTGGGGGCGCTCACCGGCTATCTGACCTGGGCGCGCCGCCTGCTCGACCCCACCCTGCAGGCGCTGCGTTCCATCCCATCGATCGCCTGGGTACCGCTGTTCATCCTGTGGTTCGGCATCTTCGAAACCTCGAAGGTGATCCTGATCGCGGTGGGCGTCTTCTTCCCCATCTATCTGGCCCTGTCCGGCGCCATCCTGGATGTGGACCGCAAGCTGGTCGAGGTCGGGCGCATCTTCCGCCTCTCGGGGGCGGCGTTGGTGTGGCGCATCCTATTGCCGGCGACGCTCCCCGCCTATGTGCTGGCGCTGCGCGCCGGGCTGGGGCTGGGCTGGATGTTCGTGGTGGCGGCGGAGTTCATGGGAGCCAGCGAGGGGCTGGGCTTCCTGCTGACCGACGGGCAGATGACTGGCCAGCCGGCGACGATCCTTGCCTCAATCGTCGCCTTCGCCGTGCTGGGAAAGCTGACCGACGGTCTGCTGGCCGCCCTGTCCCGCCCACTCCTGCGGTGGCAGGATTCCTTCAAGCCGGAGGGCTGAACCGATGCTGCGCATCGACGGATTGAGCAAGCGCTACCCCAACGGCCATCTGGCGCTGGAGGGGATTGGACTGGAGGTGGCGCCGGGGGAAATCCTCGGCGTCGTCGGCGGCTCCGGCTGCGGCAAGAGCACGCTGCTGCGGCTGATCGCCGGGCTGGAGTCGCCGACCGCCGGGGAGGTCGTGCTGAACGGCCAGCCGGTGCGCGGCCCGCGCGACGAGATCGGTTTCGTCTTCCAGGAACCGCGGCTGATGCCCTGGCTGCGCATCCGCGACAACGTGGCCTTCGGCATCCGCCACCTGCCGAAGGCGGAGCGGGAGGCCCGCACCGCGCAGGCGCTGGCGCGCGTCGGCCTCAGCGATTTCGCCGGAGCATGGCCACGGGAGCTGTCCGGCGGCATGGCCCAGCGCGCGGCGCTGGCCCGCGCGCTGGTCGGGCGGCCCTCGGTCCTGCTGCTCGACGAGCCCTTCTCGGCGCTGGACGCGCTGACCCGCTACGATCTGCAGGACCATCTGCTGAGCCTGTGGGCCTACGATCGCCCGACGTTGATCCTGGTCACCCACGACATCGAGGAGGCTCTCGTCCTGGCCGACCGCGTCGTGGTGATGCAGCCCCGTCCGGGCCGCGTCCTGACCGTCGCGGCACCGCCGCTGCCGCGCCCGCGCGATCGCGCCGACCCGTTGTTCGAGGTTTGGAAGAACCGGCTGCTCGCCGACCTCAGCCGGGCGTTCCGCCATCGCATCAGCGGCGACGAGGCATTCCCCGCCGCCGCCATCTGACCGCGTTTTCGTATCAACCGGTCAACGTGCTTATGTCAGCCTCCACCCCTCGCCGGCGTCGAACAGATGGGTGGAAGCGGTCGGCAGGCGCAGCGGCAGGACGTCACCGGGCCGCGCGGCCACGCGCTCGCGGAAGACGCCAACGAAGGGCTGCCCGGCGAGCCGCCCCACGACCTGCGTTTCGGAACCGGTCGGCTCGACCACCGTGACATCCAGCGGGATGCCCTGGCCCGGGTCGATGAGAACATGCTCCGGGCGCAGCCCCAGGACCGCCGGGCGTCCGTCTGCCTCTGGCGGAACCCCGGACAGCGGCAGGGCTGGGCCGCCGTCCAGCAGGAAGGAGGCGCCGCCGTTCACGGCGATCCGCCCCGTGAGGAAATTCATGGCGGGAGACCCGATGAAGCCGGCAACGAAGCGGTTGGCCGGGCGGTCGTAGAGATCCAGAGGCGCGCCCTCCTGCTCCACCCGCCCGTCGCGCATCACGACGATGCGGTCGGCCATGGTCATCGCCTCGATCTGGTCGTGGGTGACGTAAATGGCGCTGGTCCGCAGGCGCTGGTGAAGGGCCTTGATCTCCGCCCGCATCTGCACGCGCAGCTTGGCGTCCAAATTGGACAGTGGCTCGTCGAACAGGAAGAGCCGGGGATCGCGCACGATGGCCCGCCCCATGGCGACGCGCTGCCGCTGCCCGCCCGACAGCTGGCCGGGCCGGCGATCGAGCAGCGCCGACAGCCCCAGCACCTCCGCCGCGCGCGCCACCCGGGCCGCGATCTCCACCCGGTCCACGCCCTTCAGGGTCAGCGCGAAGCCGAGATTCTGTGCCACCGTCATGTGCGGGTAAAGCGCGTAGTTCTGGAACACCATCGCAATGTCCCGGTCCTTCGGCGGCACGTCGTTGACGAGGCGTCCGCCGATGCGGATCTCGCCCTCCCCGGCCTCCTCCAACCCGGCGATCAGCCGCAGCAGCGTGGACTTGCCGCAGCCGCTCGGCCCGACCAGCGCCACGAACTCCCCGTCGGCGATGTCGATCGACACGCCGTGGAGCACCGGCGTGTCGCCGTAGGACTTGCGGAGGTCCCGGATGGTCACGGACGCCATGGCGGTTTCCTCCCCTTAATCCTTCAGGCCGCCCGCGGTCAGCCCGCGGACGAGATATTTGCGGACCAGCAGCGTGAAGGCCAACACCGGCAGCATCACCAGCGTGCCGGCGGCGGCGATCTTGCCCCATTCCCAACCCTCGTACTGGAGGAAGTTGGTGATCGCGACCGGAGCGGTGACGGCGTTGGTGCGTGTCAAAATCAGTGCGAAGAAGAAGTCGTTCCAGGAAAAGATAAAGCAGAACACCGCCGTCGCCGCCAGACCGGGCGCTGCCAGCGGCAGCGTGACCCGCCGGAAGGCCTGCCACACCCCGCAGCCGTCGATCCAGGCAGCCTCCTCCAGCGACCGGGGAATAGCCGCGAAGAAGGTCTGCATGAACCAGACGACGATGGAGATGTTGAAGGTCATGTAGATCAGCGCCAGCCCCACGACCGAATCCTGCAAACCCATCCAGCGGTAGGCCAGGAAGAAGGGAATCGTCAGAGCGATAGGCGGGGCCATGCGCGTGGCCAGAATCCACAGCGCCACCCGCCGCCGCGCCCGGAAGCGCCAGCGGGTCAGCACATAGGCCGCCGGCACACCCAACACCAGGGACGCCGCGGTGGACAGGCTGCTGACCAGCACGCTGTTCAGAAAGGATTTCGGGAAATGCCCCTGCCAGAGCGCCACGAAATTCTCCAGCGTCGGCAGGAAGAGGACCGCGTCGTCCAGCACCGCGTCGGCGGGGCGCAACGCCATCTGGACCATCCACGCGAAGGGGAACAGCACCGCCAGCAGCAGCGCCAGCGCCGCCACGTGCAGGCCGATGCGATGCCGCCGCCGGCGCGGCGGCCGCACCCGTCCGGGCCATGCCCCGATCCGGGCGGGAATGGGAGCCGCGGCGGCCCGCGTCGCGTCAGTCATGATGCACCTCGTTCCATCCCAGGCGACCCACCAGCCAGCTCACCGCGAAGACGCCGCCAAGCATGACGACGGCGATGGCGCTGGCGTAGCCCCAGTAGGAGAAGTTGAACGCCTCGATGAAGCCGTAATAGTTGGTGACCTCCGTCGCGGTGCCCGGCCCGCCGTTGGTCAGGACGTAGATCAGCGGAAAGGCCTTCAGGCTGTCGATCAAACGAAACAGGCCGCAGACGACCAGCGCCGGACGCAGGTAGGCCAGGATGATGTGGCGGAACACCTGCCAGCGGTTCGCCCCGTCGATGCGCGCCGCCTCCAGCGGCTCGTCCGGGATCAGTTGCAGCGTCGCCAGCACCATCAGCATGGTGAAGGGGAACCACTGCCACGTCTCCGCCACAGCGATGGCCCAGATCGCCAGGCCCGGATCGGTGATCAGGGAGTCGAACGGCAGCCCCACCTCCTCCAGCAGCCGGTGCAGCGGGCTGACGTCCGGCGTGTAGAGGATCTTCCAGATCAGCGCGACCACGATGGGCGGCAGCACCATGGGAACCAGGAAGGCGGTGCGGATCGCCTCGAAGAAGCGGGCGCGGACGTTCAGCAGCAGGGCCACTCCCAGCCCCACCGCCAGTTGCAGCCCGACGCTGGTCGCCGACAGATGAAGCTGCAGCAGGACCGAATTGTGGAACCGTCCGTCCCGCAGCAGTTCCCGGTAGTTGCCGAGCGGGTCGGAGAAGTCGAAGACCGTGCTGGGGTTCACGAGGCTCAGCGGGGTCAGGCTGACGCCGAGCAGGAACACCCCCGGCAGCAGCGTGATGACTCCCAGCACGACCAATGCCGGCAGCAACCCCGCCAGATAGGCGCGGCGGCGGCTGCGCTCCCAGCCGTCCAACCGGCGGTCCGCTTTCGGTCGCGCCGGATTTAGAAAGGCCATGGCCGTGCCCTCCCCCGCATCCCGCCCGTCAGATGGCGACGCCGGCGCGCCGCAGGTCGGTGATCGACCCGGCCTGCGCCTGCTCGATGGCCTGCTTCGGCGAAAGCTGGCCGGA
>JAEZID010000454.1 GCA_023416195.1 Pseudomonadota bacterium
AGCACCCGCGCGCATTCCGCCAGCGTCGCCCCGGTGGTCAGCACGTCGTCCACCAGAACGACGCGCTTGCCCGCCACCCGGCCGGCAGCCCCGTTCTTCAGCTGGAACGCGCCCTTGACGTTGCGCCGCCTCCCGCCGCGATCCAGCCCGCCCTGGCTGGGCGTGGCGCGGCGGCGGACCAGCAGGTCCGGCACCACCGCCACCTTGGCGCGCCGGCCCGCCGCCTGGGCCAAAAGCGCCGCCTGGTTGTAGCGGCGCTTGAACAGGCGCCAGCGGTGCAGCGGCACCGGGACCAGCAGGTCGGCCTCGGCCAGCAGGTCGGAGCCGGCGCGCGCCAGCCACGCGCCGTAGGCGTCGGCGGCGTGGATGCGGTCGCCGTGCTTGAAGCCCAGCACCAGCGGCCGGCTGCCGTCGTCGTAGACCAGCACCGCGCGGGCGCGGGCGAAGGGCGGCGGTTCCGCCATGCAGGCGCCGCACAGCACTTCTCCGGGTATGGCGAACTCGAAGGGCAGGCCGCAGCAGGCGCACAGCGGCGGCGCGATGAAGGTCAGCCCGCCCCAGCAGGCGGGGCACAGGCCGCCCTGCCGGTCCACCGACGCGCCGCAGGCGAGGCAACGCGGCGGCAGCAGGGCGTCCAGGATCATCGTCGCGGCGCGGGCCAGTGCGGTCACGGCGCGATCCCTAGTTCAGGGAGGCGATTCGTTCGAAGATGACCAGCGTGTAGTCGCGCAGCGCGATGTAGATCGCCGGCCCGGTGACGAACAGGACCGCCAGCGTCGCGAAGATCTTCAAATCCTGCTGCAACGTCTGCTCGTTGATCTGGGTCACCTGCTGGAAGATGGTCAGGATGAGGCCCAGGGTGGTGGTGATGGCCAGCGCCGGCAAGGTGATCTTGATGATGACGATCAGCGCCTCGTAACTGACGGTGATGGCTTCCTCGATGCCCATGCGCAAGGCTCCCGCGACGTTTGGCGAAGCCTAGCACAAGGCACCGCTATTCGCCGACCGTTGTAGCCCCTGCGCGCTGGGCTATATTGCGGACATGACGACCTCCGACAGCATGACCGTTTTCGACCGTGCGCTCGTCCGCCGCCGCCGCGACCGCGCCGTCCCCGCCTTCGCCGAGCACGCCTTCCTGTTCGAAGAGGTGGCCGACCGCCTCGCCGACCGGCTGGAGGACGTGGTCCGCCCCTTCCCCATGGCGCTCGACCTCGGCAGCCATGACGGCGCGATGGGCCGCGTCCTGACGGGGCGCAAGGGCATCGAGCGCCTGATCGCCTGCGACCTGTCGCCGGCCTTCGCCCACAAGGCCGGGCCGCCGGCCGTCGCGGCGGACGAGGAGTTCCTGCCCTTCGCGCCGGAAACCTTCGATCTGGTGGTCAGCAACCTCAGCCTTCACTGGGTCAACGACCTGCCGGGGGCGCTGGTGCAGGTGCGCCAGGCGCTGAAACCGGACGGCTTCTTCTGCGCGGCCATGCTGGGCGGCGAGACGCTGCTGGAGCTGCGCCGCTGCCTGTACGAGGCGGAGATGGAGGTGTCCGGCGGCGTGTCGCCGCGCGTCTCGCCCTTCGCGGAAATCCGCGACATCGGCGGGCTGATGCAGCGCGCCGGCTTCGCCCTGCCGGTGGTGGACAGCGACGTGCTGACCGTCACCTACTCCGACGCCTTCAAGCTGATGCGCGACCTGCGCGGCATGGGGGAGACGAACGCCGTTCTGGCCCGCCGCAAGGTGCCGGCCACCCGCGCCCTGCTGTTCGAGGCGGCGCGGCGCTACGCCGAGCAGTACGCCGAACCGGACGGGCGCATCCACGCCACCTTCCAGGTGCTGTATCTGGCCGGCTGGTCGCCGCACGAAAGCCAGCAGCAGCCGCTGAAGCCCGGCTGCGGCCAGATTCCGCTGGGCGAGGCCCTCAAGAGCGTCAGGTAACGATCATCCGCCACGCCATCCAGCCGAGCACCCCGGCGTTCACCACCATGATCGCCGGGGCCGCCCGCGCCACCGCCGTCCGCCACGCGCGGCCGGCGAGATGGCCGGCAAGGCCGACCGCCAGCAGGCTGGGGATGGTGCCGAGCACAAAGGCCAGCATGCCGAGCGCGCCGGTCAGCGCGTTGCCGCTGGCCGCCGCCACCGCGACGGCGCCATACAGCAGACCGCAGGGAATGAAGCCCAGTGCGAGGCCGAGGCCGTAGCCGCGCCAGCCCGTGGGGTTGCCGAACAGCGGCCTCGCCCAGCGCGACACCCGCTCGCCCCACCAGCGCTGGAAGGCGCCGTCGAATTTGGGCAGCCACGCCGACACGCCCTTGACCGCGTAGGCCAGGAAGAACAGCGCCGCGAAGGCCAGCAGCGCCACCGACACCCATTTCAGCCCCGGCAGCGCCCCGACATGACCGGCGACCGACGCCGCGACCGCGCCGATCAGCGCGTAGGTCGTGCCGCGCCCGAGATGATAAGGCAGCACCGCCGCCCCGGCGAGGCGGTGGAACTCGCTCATCCGCGAGGCGGGAACCTGTTCGAGGCGCGCGGTGACCTGGGCCAGCACGAAGGGGCCGCACATGCCCGCGCAATGGGTGGTGCCGCCGACCAGCCCCGCCGTCAGCAGGGCCAGCAGCAGCCCGCCGTCGCGGTCGATGACCACGGCGCACTGGTTCAGGCCGGCTTCCAGCAGCGTCAGGGCCGAATGGGCGTCCAAGGCGGCACTCCGGGTGAGAGACCGCCCTTATATAAGGCAACGCCGTGGATTCGCCTATGACCTGGGTCAAAGGCAGGGGTCAAAGGGTGGGCAAAGGGGCCTTTCAGCCCCCCGACCCCGTCTGCTGCACCTCGTGCACCTCGACCGGCTGGGCGGCGTGACGGTTCATGATCTCCTGCGCCAGCCGCTCGCGCTCGGCGTCGGCGAGGTTCACCCACAGCAGAATGCCGCCCTTGTCCAGATGCTGGAGCATCGGTTCGTTGCGCTTGTCGGTCAGCCATTGCGACATGACCGAACCAAGGGCGCCGCCCCCCGCGCCGGCCGCCGCAGCCGCAGCAGCCGCCGCCAGCGCCGTGCCGCCGGTCGCCAGCACGGCGCCGGTCGCCAGGATCGCGCCGACATAGGCGGGGAAACCGGCCGCCACGCCCTTGATGCTGCCCGTGTCCTCCGGCGAGACGTAGGACTGGCGCGGCGCGTTGGGGTCGTGCGCCACATCCTCCACATGGTCCGGAACGTGGCCCAGATGGTCCTGAATGGTCTGGTCGTTGGCCAGCACGCTCAGCTCGTGCCGCTGGAAGCCGGCCAGGGACAGCTCGTCGATGGCCCTTTGCAGGGCGTCGCGGCTGGCGAAGATGCCCACCGCCTCGCGGACGGTGCCGCGCGTGGCGGTGGAAGCGGCGTCGGAATGGGTACGGTTCACATCGCTGTCGAATGACATGTCGCTCTCCCCTGTTGCGGGGAGTAACCCGGAACGGCCGGGGGAGGTTCCGCTGACGCTTACGGGCGCGCGGAAGCGGCCGGTGCGGGCGGAACGGCGCCGCGCGGTTCCGGCATGGCGCCGAAGAACCACCACATGCCGAGCGCGATCAGCGCGAACTTCACCGCCAGGAACAGCGCGATGTGACGGGCAAGCGGGTTGCGGAACATGGGACGGGCTCCTTCGCCCGCTTTGTCGCGCCGCCTTCCTGCGGTTGCAAGAGCCGTTTGAAGGCCCGGCTGGTCAAGCCTATCCACTTCTGGCTAGTATCCGGCGCAAACCGTGAATGATCCGGCCCGTGAATGATGCGGAAGGAATCCCGAGCCATGAAACGGCTGTTGCTGCTGGGCCTGCTGGCCCTGGGCCTGAACGTGACCGCGCACGCCCCCGCGCGTGCCCAGGTCAGCCTGTTCGACAACCCGTCGATGATGAAGGCCGTCACGTCGAACGACACAAAGACCCTGCGCATGCTGCTGCTGAAGGGCGAGAACCCGAACCAGACGGACATCAACGGCAAGACCGCTCTGCTGCTCGCCATCGGCGCCGGCAACTCGGACATGGCCAAGATGCTGCTGGACAGCGGGGCCAACGTCAACCGCGCCGACAAGGCGGGCAACACGCCGTTGCATTACGCGGTCGATGCGAACGACCCCGGCTTGCTGGATCTGCTGCTGGGCAAGGGCGCCAAGGTGGACCAGGACAACCGCGAGGGCATCACCCCGCTGATGTCGGCGGCGCGCGGCGGCCGTCCCGATCTGGTCGACCGGCTGCTGAAGGCCGGAGCCAAGCCCGACCGTTCCGACTTCACCGGCCGCACCGCGCTGAGCTGGGCGCAGGACGGCCGCAATGCCCGCGTCGTCGCCCTGCTGCGTCAGGCCGGGGCTCGCTGAGGCAACGATCATGGTCGGCACGGCGCTCGGCGGTCAGACATTCAACGAGCTGGGGCCTCTGTTTCTCCTGCTGCTGGCGCTGGTCATCGACGCCGCCGTCGGCGACTGGATCGCCCGCGCCCTGCCCGACCCGGCGGCGCTGGCGCAACGCTTTTGCGCCTGGGCCGACAAGCGCCTGAACCGCGTCGAGCGCGGCAAGACGGCACGGCTGCTGCGCGGGACCCTGGTCGTGCTGGTCCTGCTGCTGGCCGCCGTCCTGATCGGGCTGGCGGTCGAATGGATCGGCGCGCAAAGCCGGGGCTGGGCCGTCGAGCTTGTCGTGCTGCTCGCCACCCTGCGCGGACGGGCGGCTTGGGTCCGCGTGCGCGCGGTGCGCCGGGCCTTGGAAAAGGGTGGCGCGTCGGCGGGGCAGGAGGCCGTTGCCCCCCTCACCCGCCGGCACGCCTTCAGCCTGGATGAACACGGCATCGCCCGCGCCGCTATCGAGGCCGCCGCGAAGTCCTTCGCCCGCAAGGTCGTGGCCCCGGTGTTCGCCTACGCGCTGCTCGGCGTGCCGGGCCTGCTGGTTTGGACGGTGGTCGCGGGGGCCGACGCGGCGTTGGGCAACCCCGGCGTCCGGCACGAGCGTTTCGGCCTGACCGCCGCGCGGCTGGACGACGCGCTGAACGCCATTCCCGTGCGGCTGGCCGGGCTGCTGCTGGCGCTGGCCGCGCCCTTCGCGGGGGCGAGCCTGGGCGGAGCCGGCCGGACGATGCTGCGCGACGGCGGCAAGTCCGCCTCCTTCAACATGGGCTGGCCGGTCGCCGCCATGGCCGGCGCGCTGGGTCTGTCGCTGGGCGGCCCGCACCGGGACGGCGGCGTGGTCATCACCGAACCCTGGATCGGCGACGGCCGCGCCCGCGCGGTGCCGGCGGACATCGGGAAGGCGCTGGCGGTCTATGCCGTGGCCGGACTGATGCTGATCGGGCTGGTGGCGCTGCTGATGTGGGGGATCGCGGCGATCTGATGTCGATCACGTCCACGCGAAGATTTCACCACCAAGACACAAAGACACCAAGGCGCCAAGAATCCCGGGTTTGGGCGAACGGCGGCTCCTTGGTGTCTTGGTGTCTTGGTGTCTTGGTGACTTGGTGACTTGGTGTCTTGGTGACTTGGTGGTGAAAGAATCCTCCCAAGAAAAAAGGCGCGGCCCCGAAGGACCGCGCCTTTTTCATTCCATCAGCCCAAGCTTACCACTTGGACGCCCGCGCGTGCGCCGGCTTGCCGCCGTGGGACTCGCGGCGGGCGTGGTCCGGGCGGTTGGCCGGACGGGCCTGGGCCGGGCGGCCCTGACCGGCCGGCTTGCCCTCGCCATGGCCGTGACCGCCGTGGCCGTGACCGCCATGACCGTTGCCGTGCCCCCCGTTGGCGTTGCGGGTCCACGGCTTCTTGTTGAAGCCGCCGCCGCCGCCCGGACGGCCCGAGCGGCCCTGCGGACGGCCGCCGCCGGCCTGGAACGGACGCTGCGGCTCCAGGCCGGGGATGACGTGGATGTTCAGCTTCTCGCCGGTGTAGCGCTCGATGCGGAACAGCGTGTCGCGGTCGGGACGCGCAGCGAAGGAGATCGCCACGCCCGAGGCGCCCGCGCGGCCGGTGCGGCCGATGCGGTGGACGTAATCCTCGGCCGAGCGCGGCAGGTCGAAGTTGATGACGTGGGTGATGTCACGCACGTCGATGCCGCGCGCCGCCACGTCGGTGGCCACCAGCAGACGCACCTGGCCGGTGCGCAGGCGCTGGAGCGTGCGGTTGCGCTTGAACTGGTCCATGTCGCCGTGCAGGGCGGCGGCGGCATGGCCGGCGTCGCTCAGCTCCTCGGCCAGCGTGTCGGCGTCGCGCTTGGTGGCGG
>JAEZID010000322.1 GCA_023416195.1 Pseudomonadota bacterium
GCCTTTCCGTGGACGCCACCGACACCCCCGACCGCTACGTCTCCTTCAAGGGCATCGATTGCGAGGGCAACGCGCGCCTCGTGATCGAACGGCTGCGGATGCACATCGACGATCCGGCCAAGACCAACGCCTTCTGGGAGCGCTTCAAGGAGATGCTGGCCGGCGCCGACGACGCGCTGTAGCGGCTGGCCGACGGGCTGTGCCTGCTCTGCGCCAACGTCTATTACATCTCCGACCTGTTCGAGGAGCATGAGGACGAGGAGGGCCTCGCCATGCTGCGCAAGCTGGAGGACGAGTGCTGCTGACCGCTCAGCCGCGCCGTTTCCGGTTGCCCACGTAGCTCACCCGCCAGACCGACCCCAGGCTGTCGGCGATCAGCAGGCTGCCGTCCCGCGCGACCGCCAGCCCGGCGGGACGGCCCCACACGGTCGGCCGGGAGTCCTCGCCCGCCACGCGGAAGCCGCTGGCGAAGACCTCATAGCCGCCGGCCGGCCGTTTCCCCTCGAACGGCACGAAGACGACCGTGTAGCCCACCGGCTCCGACCGGCTGCTCGACCCGTGCAGGGCGACGAGGGCGCCTTTCCGGAACCGCTCCGGCCCGTCCATCCCGTCGGTGAAGACCATGCCGAGCGGTGCCGAGTGCGCCTCGAACAGCACGTCCGGCGTGACGGCCGTCTCCACGAGGTCCGGCCGCCTGTCCGCGAAGTCCGGCTGCGGGTGTGGCCCCAGATAGGCGTAGGGCCAGCCGTAGAAGCTGTCCCGCTCGATTCGCGTCAGGAAATCGGGCACCAGCCCGTCGCCCATCCCGTCGCGTTCGTTGACCACGGCGTAGAGGTCGTTCGTTCCCGGCCGGAACGCCATCCCCACCGGGTTGCGCAGCCCCGTGGCGAAGCTGCGCCCCCCGTCGCCATCAATGCCGCCGTCCATGGGGAATTCCTGGATGGTGGCGCGCGGGGGTTCCTCCTCCGCGATGTTCGCGGCCGAACCGACGCCCACATACAGGTGCCGCCCATCCGGCGCGACGGCGAGCGAACGGGTGTCGTGCCCGTCACCAGCCACGGCCCCGGTCCCCAGCGCGCCGGGCGGGGTGATCAGCCGCCGCTCGCCCTGCGCCGCCGCCGCCCCCTCGCGCCAGGGCAGCCGCCACACCCCCTCCAGGTCGGCGACCAGGACGAAGCCCTCATGGAAGGCGAGGCCGTAGGGCTTGTCGAAGCCGGCGGCCCACACCCATTCCTCGTCCGCCTCGCCGTTGCGATCCAGGTCGCGCAGCAGGGTGAGGGTGCCCGGCTTCTGCTGCGCCACCAGAACGCCGCCGTCCGGCAGGGCCAGCAGGTTGCGGGCGTTCTCGACATGGTCGCGGAACAGGGTCGCCTTGTAGCCCTGCGGCACGCGCAACGGCTGCTTGGCCGGCCGCTCGACGGGGACAGGCTTGTTCGACACGGCCGGGGTGGCGTCGGGCGGCGGCAACTCCTCAATCTTCAGCCGCACGGCGTCGCCGACGTTCTGCGCCGGCTTCTGCGCCAGGGCCGGCGCAGACAGCAGGACAAGAAACAGTGCCAAGAGCCGGCGCGTCATCGGCGGCTTTCCTCCTCCCGTTGCTCCGCACCGGTCGAAATGGACCGCTGATCCCTTCCGCCCAGGGGCTTAGCGCCTTTGGGTCAGTCGGCGTTTGACATCCTTCGGCGGATCCGTATAGTGCGCGGCTTCAATCCTGGGAAGGCGGGCGTGCCTAGCGTTTTCTCGCCCCGTCCGCGGCAAGCCTCGCGGAACTACCGGGACAAAACCAACTCGTGTTCCATCGAGGAATGATATGAGCAAGCGTCAAGAGTCCAAGTACAAGATCGACCGCCGCCTCGGCGTCAACCTCTGGGGCCGCTCCAAGAGCCCGATCAACAAGCGCGAGTATGGCCCCGGCCAGCACGGCCAGCGCCGCAAGAAGCCGTCCGACTACGGCCTGCAGCTGATGGCCAAGCAGAAGCTGAAGGGCTACTACGGCAACATCGGCGAGAAGCAGTTCCGCCGCATCTACGCCGAGGCCGTGCGCCGCAAGGGCGACACCGGCGAGAACCTGATCGGTCTGCTGGAGCGCCGTCTGGACGCGGTCGTCTACCGCATGAAGTTCGCGCCGACCCCGTTCGCCGCGCGCCAGATCATCAACCACGGCCACATTCTGGTGAACGGCCGTCGCCTGAACATCCCGTCGGCGCAGATCAAGGACGGCGACACCATCGAGGTGAAGGCCAAGTCCAAGCAGATGGCGCTGATCCTGGAGGCCTCCGCCTCGGGTGAGCGCGACGTTCCGGACTACCTGGAAGTCGACGGCGGCGCGCTGAAGGGCCGCTTCGTCCGCGCCCCGCAGCTGGCCGACGTTCCGTACCCGGTCCAGATGGAACCGAACCTGGTCGTCGAGTTCTACTCGCGCTGACCGTTCGGCCCAGCCGACACGAGAAAAGGCCGCGCCCCCGGGCGCGGCCTTTTTCTTTGCCTGTTTCCGGGCAGGAAAAAGGCCGGAAACCTTGCGGTTCCCGGCCCTGGGGTGCGGGGGATCGGGGGCATCCCCCGCGGGGGAGGGATCAGGCGTCCACCGACTCCAGCGCCGGATAATCGGTGTAGCCCTTGGCGTCGCCGCCGTAGTAGGTGGACCGGTCCGGCGGCGTCAGGTCCGCGCCGATGCGGAAGCGCTCCGGCAGGTCCGGGTTGGAGATGAAAAGCTCGCCGAAGCTGACCGCGTCGGCGGCACCCTCGGCGATGGCCGCGTCGGCCTGCTCCTTGGTGTAGCCGCCGTTGATGATGAACGGACCCTTGTAGAGCCGGCGCAGTTCGGCGGCCACATGCGGTGCGCCGTCCGGCGGGGCCATGTGGTGGCCGGGCTGGCCCTCGATCACGTGCAGGAAGGCCAGACCGAACGGGTTCAGCGCCTGCGCGACGTGGTTGAACAGCGCCAGCGGGTCGCTGTCGGCCATATCGTTGAAGGTGCCGGTCGGCGACAGGCGCACGCCGACGCGGTCGGCGCCCACGGCGGTGCTCACCGCATCGACGATCTCCAGCAGGAAGCGCGCGCGGTTCTCCACGCTGCCGCCGTAGCGGTCGGTGCGCTTGTTGGAGCGGTCGCGCAGGAACTGGTCGATCAGGTAGCCGTTGGCCCCGTGGATCTCCACGCCGTCCAGGCCGGCGTCGAAGACGGCGCGCTTGGCCGCGTCGGCGAAGGTCTTGACCAGATCCGGAATCTCGTCGGTGTCCAGGGCGCGCGGGGTGGGGAAGGGCTTCATGCCGTCGCCGGTGTACAGCTCGCCGTTGGCGGCGATGGCCGACGGGGCGACCGGTGCGGCGCCGCCCGGCTGAAACACCGGGTGGGAGACGCGGCCGACGTGCCAGAGCTGCGCGGCGATCCGTCCCCCCTTGGCGTGCACCGCCTCGGCCACCGCGCGCCACGCCAGCGTCTGCGCGTCGGTGTGGATACCCGGTGTGTTGGGATAGCCCTGGCCGGTGGCGGACACCTGTGTGGCCTCGGTGATGATCAGGCCGGCGGAGGCGCGCTGGGCGTAATACTCGACGGTCAGCGGCGTGACCGCGTTGCCGGCACCGGCGCGGCTGCGGGTCATCGGCGCCATGATGACGCGGTTCGGCAGCTCGATCGCGCCGAGGCGGAGGGGCGTGAAGAGATCGGCGTTGCTCATGGTGCGTTGGTTCCCGTCCACTGCGATGGGGTTCCGGTATGTATGTGGATACATACTTATCCCGTCCTGCGCCCTTGTCAAGTATGCGCGTGCATACCTATTATCAATCCGTCGCCATGGTGACCGGCGGCGGTTGAAGGATCAGGATCGTGGCCAGGACCGTGGACGAGACCTCACCCAAGGGCGAAGCCAAGGGTGAAGACCATTGCGCGGGCGCCGACGCGCCCGCCCGCAAGCGCGACCGCGAGGCGACCAAGGGCGCCTTGCTGGACGCCGCGAAGATGGTGTTCGCCGAGCGCGGGTTCGACGCGGCGACGACCCGCGACATCGCCGGCCGGGCGGGCGTGAACGAGCAGCTGATCCAGCGTTATTTCTCCGGCAAGGGCGGCCTGCTGCTGGCCGTGGTCGAGCGTTACGGCCGGGAGGAGGGCGGCGGTTGCGAACTGCCGCCGCTGGGCGACGATCTTGAGGCCGACCTCGCCAGCTTCCTGCACCACCAGCTGGCCCACACCTGGAAGTGCCGCGATTTCACCAAGGTGATGCTGGACCGCGCGCTGGTCGATCCGGCCATCGCCGACGAGATGGCCCGCACCCTGTCGGAAAGCCGCATCCCCTGCCTGCTGAACCGGCTGGAGGCCTTTCGCGAGCGGGGCGCCATCGCGCCGGACGCGGACCTTGCCAACGTCGCCGCCGGCATCGCGACGCTCAGCTTTGGCTTGGGCTTTCTCGATCAGGTGGTGTTTGGCCGCAATCCGGAACGGGTCTGCGAGGTCGTCCGGACGCTGGCCCACACCATCGCCCACGGCCTCACGCCGCGCGGCTAAAGCGAATTTTCATTCGCTTTAGCTCTATATGGCCTCATGTGCCGGCCGGGCTTCGGCCGCACGTGCGGCCGGGACCGCCGTCGCGGTCCAAAGCGGATTGAAATCCGCTTTAATCGGCGGCTGCCGCCGCCGCGCGGGCGGCGCGGTGGGTGGTGAAGGCGTCGGCGGAATAGAGCAGCAGTGCCAGCCAGATGCAGCCGAAAGCGATGCCGTGGGCCGAGGTGAAGGCCTCGCCGTAGACCAGCACGCCCAGCATCAGCTGTCCGGTCGGTCCGATGTACTGCAACAGCCCGATAGTGGACAGCTTCAGCCGGGCCGCGCCCATCATGAACAGCACCAGCGGCACCGCCGTGATCGGCCCGGACAGCATGATCAGCAGGTCGGTGCCGAGTCCGTGGACACCGAAGCTTCCGCCGCCGGTCGCGTTCAGCCACAGCAGGTAGGCCAGCGCCAGCGGCACCAGGAGGGCGGTCTCGACCACCAGCCCGATGATCGGGTCGATGGCGGCCTTCTTGCGCACCAGGGCGTAGACGCCGAAGGTCAGGGCCAGGGTCAGCGCCACCCAGGGGACCGACCCGTAGGACAGGACGAGGCTGAGCACGCCGGCCCCGGCGATCAGCACGGCGCCCAACTGCCGGCGCGACAGGCGTTCGTGCAGGAAAACCATGCCCAGCACGACGTTGACCATCGGGTTGATGTAGTAGCCGAGGCTCGACTCGACCATGCGGCCGTGCGTGACCGCCCAGATGAACACGGTCCAGTTCGTGGAGATCAGCGCCGTCGTCACCGCGAAGACGCCGAACCCCCGCCAGCCGCCGACGCCGCGCAGAATGGCGGCCGGACCCTTCATCGCCAGCACCAGCCCGCCGACCAGCAGCACGGTCCAGACCACCCGGTGCGCGACGATCTCCACCGCGCCGATGTCGCCCAGCTGCTTGAAATAGACCGGGGCCACGAGACCCCAGATCAGGAAGGCCCCCAGCGCCGAGGCAAAGCCCAGGGTTGCAGGGTTGTGCGCGGCGGTGGGGGAGGGCTTGGTCATTCGTCCGTCTACCATATCGTACGGGCCGGCGACGATGCATCGCCGCTCATGCCGGAGCTGCGCGCCCGGAATGCCTTAAAGCATAAGGGGTTTTGCAGGAATTAGCTTTCGGTGAAGTTGACCCTGGCCGAAAGTCAGGGGGCCTTTGCCTCCGCCAAGACAGCCTCATATGTCCAAGATGTTAAACGACTTTTCTGGCGTGCTGTGTCCGGGGACGCTATTTTTGGACATTCCCGGGTGTGTCACGCCGCAGTGTGGAATTGCAGGAATGAGCGTTGACTTGGCCGAGAATGCAGTGGTGACGGGCGGAGGAGCGATGGAGTCGGCATCGCCGACCTTGCGGCATCTCCAGGCGGTGGCGGAGTTCGGTCAGTACGCTTTGCGGGAAACCGACCTGGACGCGCTGCTGCACGAAGCCTGCTCGCAGGTCGCCAAGGGCCTTGGCGTGCCCTACGCCAAGGTTCTGGAGTACCGGGCGGGCGAGGACGATTTCCTGATCCGGGCCGGCGTCGGCTGGCGTCCGGGCGTGGTCGGGTCCGTCCGCGCCCCGGCCAACCGCAACCACGCGCCGGGCCTCGCCATGCTGACGCGCCAGCCGGTGGTCAGCGGCGACCTTGCCGCCGATCCGCGCTTCACTCCGACCGACCTGTTCCGCGAATACGCCGCCGCCGCGCTGGTCAATGCGCCGATCCTGCTGGACACCGGGGTGTTTGGGGTGCTGGAGGTGGTGACGCCGGAACGCCGCCCCTTCTCGACCCCCGAGGTCACCTTCCTGCAGAACTTCGCCAACCTGATCGCCGCGGTGATCCACCGCCGGCGCAGCGAGGAGTCGCTGAAGGCGGCGCTGGCCGAACGGGAAATCCTGCTGCGGGAACTCCAGCACCGGGTCAAGAACAACCTGTACGTCGTCACCAGCCTGCTCGGCCTCCAGGCCAACCGGATCGGCGACAGCGCCGCGCGCGGCGCGCTGGAGGAGGTGCAGCACCGCGTCCACGCCATCGGGCTGGCCTATGGCCTGCTCCAGAATTCGCAGGACATTTCGCATTTCGACCTGGGCGGCTATCTGGAGGCGCTCTGCCGGACCCTGATCGGCGACGACGGGGAGGGCGGCGTCACCCTCGCGCTCGACTGCGAGCCGGCGCAGGTCACGCTTCAGGTCGGCGTCCCGCTGGGCCTGATCGTCAACGAACTGGTCTCCAACAGCCTGAAGCACGCCTTTCCCGACGGGCGCGGCACCATCTTTCTCAAGGTGCGCCGCGACGCCGACCGGATCTCGCTGGAGATCGCGGACGACGGCAAGGGCATGGCCCGACCGGGCGTCGCCGGGGGACCCAACCGCCCGCGCAGCCTCGGCCTGAAGCTGGTCGAGGCGCTGGCGCTTCAGGTCCAGGGCATTCTGACGCACCCGCCGGCCGAACGGGGCGTGCGCCATCACCTGACCTTCATGGTGCCCAATGACTGACCCGTCCGACACGCCTAAGCGGATCCTGATCGTGGAGGACGAGGCGCTCGTCGCCCTCTACACCCGCGAACTGCTGGAAGATGCCGGGTACGAGGTGATCGGCATCGCCCCGACGGGGGAGGCCGCCTTGTCCATGGCCTCGGTGGCGCCGCCCTACCTTGCGCTGGTGGACATCCGCATTCCCGGCGGGATGGACGGCATCGCGACCGCCGCCGAACTGCGCGCCCGGCACGGCGCCGGCATCGTCTTCGTTTCGGGCACGCTCGACCCGCCGACCCTGGAGCGTACCCGCCCGCTCGCGCCGCACGCCTGCCTGCAAAAGCCGGTGCGGTC
>JAEZID010000463.1 GCA_023416195.1 Pseudomonadota bacterium
CCTTCGCCGACGACCGCGTCTTCGTCGAGAAGTACATCCAGCAGCCGCGCCACATCGAAATCCAGGTGCTGGCGGACGGGCAGGGCACGGCCCTGTATCTGGGCGAGCGTGAATGCTCGATCCAGCGCCGCCACCAGAAGGTCATCGAGGAGGCCCCGTCGCCGTTCCTCGACGCCGCCACCCGCAAGGCGATGGGCGAGCAGGCCGTGGCGCTGGCCCGCGCCGTGGACTACAAGTCCGCCGGCACGGTCGAGTTCATCGTGGACGCCGAGCGGAACTTCTACTTCCTGGAGATGAACACCCGCCTCCAGGTGGAGCATCCGGTCACCGAGCTGATCACCGGCTTCGACCTTGTCGAGCTGATGATCCGCGTCGCCGCCGGTGAAAAGCTGAACATCCGCCAGGAGGACATCCGCCTGCACGGCTGGTCGATCGAGGCCCGCGTGTACGCCGAGGATCCGTTCCGCAACTTCCTGCCGTCCACCGGCCGCCTGACCCACTACCGTCCGCCGACCGACGACCCGCACGTGCGCGTCGACACCGGCGTGTACGAGGGCGGCGAGATCTCCATGTACTACGACCCCATGATCGCCAAGCTGTGCACCTGGGGTTCGACGCGCGACGCTGCCATCGCCCGCATGCGCGAGGCGCTGGACCAGTATTACATCCGTGGCGTCAGCCACAACATTCCGTTCCTCGCCTCCCTGATGGCCAACCAGCGCTTCGTCGAAGGCCGGCTGACCACCAATTTCATCGCCGAGGAATACCCGAACGGCTTCCACGCCTCCGATCTGCCGCCGGAAGACCCGGCGATCCTGATCGCGGTGGCCGCCGTGATCCACCGCTGCCTGAACGATCGCGACATCCAGATCAGCGGCAAGATGCCGGGCAACAAGGCCAAGGTGCGCGACGACTGGGTCGTCGTGCTGGACGGCCGGCAGCACCCGGTCCACGTCCACCCGGTGGACGGCAGCCCGCAGCGGATCGGCTACACCGTCGATTTCGACGGCAAGCACCACACGGTGTGGAGCGACTGGAACCTGGGCGAGCCGCTGTTCCGCGGCACGGTCAACGGCGAGCATGTCTGCATCCAGGTGGACCGCGTCGGCGTGGGCTACCGCCTGTTCCACTCCGGCAGCCAAGCCCTGGTGAAGGTGCTGACCCCGCGCGCCGCCAAGTTCGACGCGCTGATGCCGGTGAAGGCGCCGCCGGACATGTCCAAGTTCCTGCTGTCGCCGATGCCCGGCCTGCTCGTCTCGCTGGCCGTCAGCGAAGGGCAGGAGGTCAAGGCCGGCGAGGTGCTGGCCGTGGTCGAAGCGATGAAGATGGAAAACATCCTGCGCGCGGCGCAGGATGGCGTGGTGTCCAAGATCCATGCGACCCCCGGCAGCAGCCTGGCCGTCGATCAGAAGATCGTGGAGTTTGCGTAAGGCCGCCGGTAAGTCTGCCGTGGTTTGCGCTGAAAACGTCGGTTTTGGGAAAGGTGAGTGACGATGGCTTATGGAATCACGCTTTCGCAGCGTCCTTCCTCGCTTCTTGAGACGGTCGCCCCGCGTGGCGGCCTGATCGCCGCCGCCACTGCGGTGGTTCTGGGCAGCGCCCTGCTGGCCGTGTCGGCCAAGGTGCAGGTGCCCTTCTGGCCGGTGCCGATGACGATGCAGAGCATGGTCGTCATCCTGCTCGGCATGGCCTACGGCAGCCGCCTCGCCGCGGCGACCGTGGCGCTGTACCTCCTGGAAGGTCTGGCCGGCCTTCCGGTCTTCGCCGGCGCCGGCGCCGGCCCGGCCTACATGGCCGGCCCGACGGGCGGTTACCTGCTGGGCTTCCTGCTGGCCGCGACCTTCACCGGCTGGCTGGCCGAGCGCGGCTGGGACCGCACCCCGGTCAAGGCGGTCGCCGCCCTGGCCATCGGTCACGCGCTGCTGTTCGTGCCGGGCGTTGCCTGGATGGCCGTCCTGTTCGGCGGCGAGAAGGCGATCGCCCTCGGCCTGACGCCGTTCTGGGCCGCCACCCTCCTGAAGACCGCGCTGGGTGCCGCCATCATGCAGGCCGCCTGGAAGGTCGTCGCCCGCCGTTCGCAGGCGTAAAGCGTCTGAGGTCTTTGCCCCCTCCCTGACCCTCCCCGCCTTCGGCGGTGGAGGGGACCGATCTCCCTCTCCCGCGCAAGCGGGGGAGGGCTGGGGAGGGGGCAAAACTTCGCCCGATATTCATTGTCCCAAGTCATTCGAATCAAGCCGTGTCGAGGAGGCGTCCCATGAGCGATTTCCCGAAAAAGACCCTGGCCGACTGGCAGGCCCTGGCGGCCAAGGACCTCGGCGCCAATGGGAAGCTCGACGACCTGATCTGGCAGACGCCGGAAGGTCTGGACGTCAAGGCGCTCTACACGGCCGAGGATCTGGAAGGGCTGGAACTGGACAGCCTGCCCGGCTTCCCGCCCTTCACGCGCGGTCCGCGCGCGACGATGTACGCGGTGAAGCCCTGGACGATCCGCCAGTACGCCGGCTTCTCCACCGCCGAAGAGTCGAACGCCTTCTACAAGGCGAACCTCAAGGCGGGACAGATGGGCCTGTCGGTCGCCTTCGACCTCGCCACGCACCGCGGCTATGACAGCGATCACCCGCGCGTCGTCGGCGACGTGGGCAAGGCCGGTGTGGCGATCGACAGCGTCGAGGACATGAAAATCCTCTTCAACGACATCCCGCTCGACAAGATGTCGGTGTCGATGACCATGAACGGCGCGGTTCTTCCGATCCTCGCCGGCTACATCGTCGCGGCGGAAGAGCAGGGCGTCAGCCAGGACAAGCTCAGCGGCACCATCCAGAACGACATCCTCAAGGAGTTCATGGTCCGCAACACCTACATCTATCCGCCCGAACCCTCGATGCGGATCATTGCGGACATCATCGAGTACACGGCGCACAACATGCCGAAGTTCAACTCGATCTCGATCTCCGGCTACCACATGCAGGAGGCCGGCGCGACGGCCGTCCAGGAACTGGCCTTCACCATCGCCGACGGCCTGGAATACGTCCGCGCCGCCATGTCGAAGGGCCTGCCGGTCGACAAGTTCGCGCCGCGCCTGTCCTTCTTCTTCTCCATCGGCATGAACTTCTTCATGGAGATCGCCAAGCTGCGCGCCGCGCGCCTGCTGTGGTCGACCCTGATGAAGCAGAAGTTCGACCCGAAG
>JAEZID010000468.1 GCA_023416195.1 Pseudomonadota bacterium
GTCGCCGCCACCGTGGAAGAGCAGTCCGGCGCCACCCGTGAAATCGCCCGCAACGTCCGGGAAGCGGCGGCCGGCACCCGCAGCGTCACCCAGACCATCACCGGCGTGACCCGCGCCTCGACCGAGACCGGCACCATCGCCGACGAGGTTCTTCAGGCCGCCACCCTGCTGCACCGCCAAGCCGACTCCCTGAGCGACGGGGTGGACAGCTTCCTCCAGCGCATCCGCGAATCCTGAAGCGAAACATCGTTCGCTTCAGGCCCAAATGGCCTCACTCGCCGGCTCTCAGCGGATGCCCTTTGGCATCCGGCTGCGGCCAGCAGACACCCGATAATCGGACGCGCAGCGACGCCGTTATGAAATAAATTTGACTATTGAAAGGAAAAACGACCGCTCGATATCCCTCCGCGCGGCGGATGCGGGGATCATCGATATCCACCGCCTCGATGGCCGAGGGGATATCCATGAATTACTGGATCAGCATACTCTTCCGAGCTATTCCCCTCGCGATGGGAGCCATATGCTTGGCGTTTGGACTTTATGTCCGGGCGGGCGGGACCGATGGCGATCACTTCGTGGCGGGACATGTTCTCATGTCGCTGACGTCGATCTGCATCGCGCTTTTCACGACCGCGGCCATGATCATCCGGCAGCTCACGCACACATTCAGCCGAACCTGGATGATTGCCCTGCCGATCCTTGGCTACACCGTCGCGCTTGTGACCGTGATTTGGGGCTTGCTGGTCCTTCGGCAGGATGGTGCGCCAAGCTTCGTGGCGGGCCATGTCATGTTCGGGGTCGGCCTGATCGCCGCCTGCGTCAGCACCGTCGCCACCGCGTCGAGCGCCTTCACCCTGATTCCGAAGAACGCGCATGGTCGCCATGACGACGGCCCGCCGGCCGAAGCCTACAGCGCCTCGTTCGGCCAAGGACTGATGTGCATTCCCGTGGCGGCCGCGGCGATCTGTGCCGTCTGGGCGATCATTTTGCTGATGCGCGGGGCGGAAACGCCCGACTTTGTCGCCGGACACGTCCTGATGGGCCTGGCGGCAATCTGTGCGAGCCTGATCGCGCTGGTTTCGACGGTGGTGCGGCAGGTGCGCAACCGGTTCGACGAGGCTGAACGCTGGGCCTGGACGTCCTGGGTGCTTTTGATGGGAACCGGGACTTTCGCGTGGGGATTGATCGTGCTGTTCGGTTCCGATCGGCCGGAACGGATCGCGCCCGGCTGTGTCCTGCTCGGGCTCGGCATGATCTGCTACAGCATCATTTCGAAGGTTTGGCTTCTTGCGTTGGTCTGGCGTCGGGAATGCCCTCTTGCCAACCGGATCCCGCTCATTCCGGTGATGACCTGTCTTGCCTGTCTGTTTTTTTCCGCCTTTCTTGCGGAAGCGGCGGTCGGCGATTCCGCATTCTTCGTTCCGGCACGGATTCTGGTCGGGTTGGGCGCTGTCTGCTTCACCTTGTTCTCGATCGTCTCGATCCTTGAGGCGGGAACGTCGGGCAAGAGTTGACGCCCCCGCCGTCGCGGTCCAAAGCGGATGGAGATCCGCTTTAAAGCATCGGTCGAAACGTGGAACGGCCATGCGCGCGGAGCACTTCCGCGCGCCCGTTCCTCCATCGTAGGGTGCGATCCGTTCCGCCCTCCGACGAGTTCATTCCCCCATCATGCTGATCGCCAACCTCGCAGCACTCGGCGCCGCGCTCTGCTGGGCCGCCGGCGGGCTGATCGCCATCGGACCGGTGCGCGCCATCGGCCCCGTCGCCTTCAACCGTCTGCGCATGATCGTCGCCGCCGTCGGACTGGCCGTCGCGACGACGGCGCTCGGCACCTGGGAGACGCTGGACCCGCGCACCGCCGCCATACTGGCCCTGTCCGGCGCGGTCGGCATCGTTCTGGGCGACACGGCGATGTTCTGGGCGCTGAGCCGGCTCGGCCCCCGCCGCAACACCGTGGTCTACGCCACCAACGCGCCGTTGACGGCGGTGCTCGCCTGGATCGTGCTGGACGAGGCGCTGGGGCCGTGGACCGCGCTGGGCATCGCCCTGGTGACCATCGGCGTCATGCTGGCGGTCTTCTTCCGCTCCGGCGCGCAAACGCACGACTGGGAAACGGTGCGCGGCCATCTGCTGGTCGGCATCGGCGCCTGCCTGACGGCGGCGCTCTGTCAGGCGGCCGGGTCGGTCATCGCCAAGCCGGTCATGGCGGCCGGCGCCGACCCCATCGCCGCCGCGACGGTGCGCGTCGGCACGTCGGCCCTGCTGCTGTTCGGCAGCAGCCTGCTGCCCGGCCAGCGCCCCGGCATCGGCGCGGACCTGCAACCGCGCATCGTCGCGCAGGTCGCGGTCCAGAGCTTCATCGGCCTCGGGCTCGGCATGACGCTGCTGCTGGTCGGGCTGGCGCACGGCAACGCCGGCGTGGTCGCCACCCTGTCGGCGACCAGCCCGGTCCTGATCCTGCCCATGCTGTGGGTCATGACCCGCCAGAGGCCCGGCGCCGGCGCCTGGGCCGGCGCGGCCATCGCCGTGCTGGGCGTCGCGCTGATCGTGAACCGGTAGGGCGTCGAAGCCGGAACGGTTCTACGCCTCGGCGTCCGGCTGGCGCTCCGGCAGCGCGTCGGCGAAGGCCGGCATGGCGAGGCAGGCCTCCTCGATCCGCCGCAGCGTCGGATAGCCGCCGAGGTCGCAGTCGAAACGCCGGGCGTTGGTCATCTGCGGCACCAGGCAGACGTCGGCAAGGCTGACCGCATCCCCGTGGCAGAAGCGCCCGGTCTGCGGATCGCCGGCCAGCTGCGCCTCCAGCCCGCCCAGCCCCTCGGCGATCCAGTGCCGGTACCAATCGTCCACCTCCGCCTGCGAATGCCCCATCGTCTTCAGGCGCTGGAGCACCCGCAGGTTGTTCAGCGGATGGATGTCGCAGGCCACAGCCAGCGCCAGCGAGCGCACCCGCGCCCGCCCCAGCGGATCCCCGGGCAGCAGCGGCGGTTCGGGGTGCGTCTCGTCCAGATACTCGACGATGGCGAGCGACTGGGTCAGCACCCGGCCGTCCACCTCCAGCGCCGGCACCAGCCTGTGCGGGTTCAGCCCGGCGAAGGGTGTGGCCTTCTGCTCCCCCTTGCGCAGGTGGACGAAGGCCCGTTCGGTTTCGATGCCCTTCAGGTTCAGCGCGATGCGCACCCGGAACGCGGCGGAGGAGCGGAAGTAGCCGTGCAGTTTCATGTCAGCGCCCTGTTGAAGCAACCGTTGCCCCCTCCCCAACCCTCCCCCGCTGGGCAGGGGAGGGTACTGCCGCCGCTCCGTGCCAAACTCCCTCCCCCGCCCAGCGGGGGAGGGGTGGGGTGGGGGCAATACTCCGCCGACATGAAGAGGCCCATGAAGCTCCACACCTATTTCCGCTCCTCCGCCGCG
>JAEZID010000560.1 GCA_023416195.1 Pseudomonadota bacterium
GCTGCTGGGACCTTCTCGGCGTCCGGCCGCAGGCCATGATGTGCGCGTCGTCGCGCATGGTGGTGCGCCGGCGCGGCGCCGACCGGGCGGAGGTGATGGCCTGCACGCTCATCGCGGACGATGAACGTTTCCGTTGCGGCGCCAGCCTCGCCGAGGCGCGTCGGCGGGTGTGGTTGAGCCACCCGCATTGCAGCCGCTTCTGCACCTTGGGGAACGCCAAATGCGGCTGAGTTGGCCTTGCCTACAAATGGATGATTTTCAAGGAGTTGTTGCCGGTTTGGCGGGCATGGCGTAGAGTGCTGGCGGTAGATAAACATCCGTTCTTCACAACGAGGGGCGGTGGCCAACCGGGGCGAAGCGCCGCGCAGACTGTGCTGGCATCGTGAACCGATGGCTGGTTTGGGGGGAATGCCATGCCGGCCCGGACCCAGGCGCCGTGCATCGCTCGTGACGTGGGATGGAATCGCCGCCGCGTGCTGGGAAGCCTGTGCGCGGCCGGCGTCGGCCTTGCCGCTCCGCCGGTGCGTGCACAGACGATGTTCCGTTTCGGGCTGACGCCCGTCTTCCTCGATTCCGACGCCCGGCTCCTCGGCGCGCTGGAACGCCATCTCACCGCTCGGCTCAGGCAGCCGGTCGCACTGGTCCAGCGCCGCACCTACCAGGAGATCACGACGCTGCTGCTGGCTGGGCAACTGGACGCCGCCTGGATCTGCGGCTTTCCATTTGTCCAATACCGCGACCAACTCTCGCTCGTCGCGGTGCCCGTCTACCACGGGCGACCGCAATACCAGTCCTACCTCATCGCCAACGCGCACGAGACCGCCACGGACGTCGAAGGCTTGCGAGGCGGCGTGCACGCCTTCTCGGACCCCGACAGCAACTCGGGATTCCTGGTGACGCGGTACGAGCTGGCCATGCGGCGCGAGACCCCGGCCAGCTTCTTCCGCCGCTTCTTCTTCACCTACGGGCATCGCAACGTGGTGCGGGCGGTTGCCTCTGGACTGGCGCAGAGCGGCAGCGTGGATGGCTATGTCTGGGAAGTGATGGCCGAGGTGGAGCCCGACCTGGTGGCGAACACGCGGGTGGTTCGCCGTTCGGAGTGGCTGGGCTTTCCGCCGGTCGCCTGCTTGACCGCGCGCGAGGACGCCCCGGCTCTGCGGGCATTCGGGGCGGCGCTCACTTCCATGCGGGACCACCCCGACGGGTGCAAGGTCCTGGGCATGCTGCGGCTCGACGGATTCCAGACCGCACCGCGCACGCTTTTCAATCCGATCACCGCCATGCATGACTTCGTGCGGACGCACGCATGAGACGGCTGCCGCATCCAGCCAACTGGCCGCTCACCGTTGCCGTGCCGTTGCTGGTGGCTGGGCTGATGGCGACCGTGGCGTCGGGCGTTTCCTGGATCGTGCTGACGCGCCTGGAGGAGGACCAGAAATCCTATCTCCGCCAGCTTGCGGCCACCCACCTCGACGGTCTCGCGGTGGCGCTGCAGCCGCACCTCATTCGCCAGGATGTTTGGGAGGCGTTCGACGTGCTGGACCGCACCAGCCGGCGTGACGGGGGCATCGCCGCGCGGTTCGCCGCTACCCGATTCGCCTTGGTCACGCTGCCCGACGGTTCCGTGCTGGCGGCGAGCGATCCGCTGGCCTTTCCGGTCGGTGCGCCGCTTCCCGCCGTGTTGCGCCCGCGTCTGGAGCCCCCCGACGAACTGGTCATCGACGAGCCCGGCCGGCTTGCCTGGTCGCACCGGCGTGTCGAGGCGGGCGGCGTCCCGCTCGGCACCGTGTTGGTCGAGATGGACATCGGCGGCTTGCTCGACGTGCGCCGGCATGCGCTGACGACGCTCGTCGCGATCAACGCCGGCCTGACGCTGACGCTTGCGGCGCTCGGCTACGCTCTGGTCCGCCGGCTGCTGCGGCCCATCCGCGTGCTCGACGCTTATGTCGAGCGCATCCGCACGGGCCGGGTCGAGCCGATCCCGGCGCGCTTCATCGCCGGGGAGCGGAGCGAGTTCGGCCGCCTGTTTCGGCGCTTCAACGCCATGGCCGAGGCTTTGGCCGAGCGCGAGGCGCTGGCCGCCCGGCTGGCCGCGGAGGAAAAGCTGGCACTGCTCGGCCGGCTGGCGTCCGGCATGGCGCACGAGGTCAACAACCCGCTGGGCGGCATGCTGATGGCGCTCGACACCCTGAAACACCACGGCGACGATCCCGGCATCCCGGCGCAATCCGCCGGTTTGGTCGAGCGCGGCCTGAAGGGCATCGGCGCCGTCGTGCGCGCGGCGTTGCTTGCCTACAAGGAAGCGCCGGGCGTCATCGGCCTGACGCCGGAGGATCTGGACGACGTCCGCCATCTGGCATTGCACGACATCCAGCGCCGCCGCCTTCGCTTGGTCTGGAAGAACGATCTGCCCGGCCGGGTCGGCGTCGATGGCGCGGCCGTCCGCCAGATGGCGCTGAACCTGTTGCTCAACGCCAGCCGGGCGTCGCCGGTGGGTGGCGAGGTGCGGCTGGACGCAAACGTGGGGGATGACGGCCATCTGCGGCTGACCGTGCGCGACCAGGGGCCGGGCCTGCCCGCCGAGATGGCTGATGTGCTGCGAGCCAAAGGCGGGGCCGTATTGCCCGGTGGTCAGGGCCTCGGCTTGTGGACGGTCGCGCGGCTTCTGGAACGGACGGGCGGCACCGTGGAGATCGCCGCCGGGCCGGAGGGGGGCACCGCGATCACGCTCGTCCTGCCGGTGGTCGAGGATGCCGCCCTGGAGAGAAGGCCGCAGGATGCCGCAGCTTGATATGTCCGTCATCGCCCCTCCGATGGCATCGCGAACCGCATTCACCATCGCGGTTGTCGAGGACGATCCGATCATGGGCGAATCCCTCGTGCAGCGGCTCTCGCTGGAGGGCTATCGGCCCGTGTGGTGGACCACCGGGGCCGAGGCGCTGGCCGGGATGCGCGGTGTGCGACCGGACTTGCTCGTCTGCGACATTCGTCTCCCCGACATGTGCGGGGAGGAGTTGTTCTACGCCCTGGCCCCGTCGCTCGGCGGAACGCCGGTTGTTTTCGTGACCGGGTTCGGCGACATCGGCCAAGCCGTCCGGCTGGTCCGCGCCGGGGCCGACGATTACCTGACCAAACCCTTCGCCGTGGATGTCTTCCTGGAACGGATCGGCGGCCTGCTTCGCGGGCGTCACCGGGCGGGCGCGCCCGGTGACGCGCCTGGCGGCACGCTGGGATGCGCGCCCTCCATGCGCCACGTCGAGCGGTTGTTGCGCCGGGTCGCCGACATCGACAGCACACTGCTCATCACCGGGGAGAGCGGCGTCGGCAAGGAGGTGGCCGCCCGCTTCGTGCATCAGGCGTCCGTCCGGGCGACCCAGCCCTTCATGGCGGTGAACTGCGCGGCCATCCCGTCGGAGCTGATCGACAGCGAGCTGTTCGGTCACGAGAAAGGGGCCTTCACCGGCGCCCACGCGATGCATCGGGGCTATGCGGAGCGGGCGGGGAACGGCGTGCTGTTTCTCGACGAGGTCGGCGAGCTGCCGCTGCCGGTTCAGGCCAAGCTGTTGCGCCTCGTCCAGGAGCGTGTGTTTTTCCGGGTCGGCGGCGAGAAGCCCCTGACCTTCAACGCGCGCCTCGTGTGCGCCACCAACGCCGATCTCGACGCTCGCGTTCAGGATGGGCGGTTCCGGCGTGATCTCTATTTCCGCATCAACGTCATCCCGGTGCCCATACCGGCGCTGCGCGACCGCCGGGACGACGTGTTGCCGCTGCTGCGCGGCTACTTGAAGCACTACGTGGATCGTCTCGGCGCGTCCGTGCGCGGCTTCGCCCCGGCGGCCGAGGCGCGGGCCTTGGCGCACGGCTGGCCCGGCAACGTCCGCGAACTGCGCAATCGGGTCGAGCGGGCGGTGGCGTTGGTGGACGGCCCGTGGATCGGCGTGGACCTGCTGTTCCCGGAAAGGCTGTTCCCGGAAAGCGGCGCGCCGAGCGCCGCGAACGACTGGCGTGACCCGTCCTGGCCGGTGCTCGCCTTCGTGCGAGACGAGGTCGAGCGCGAGCATATTGCCGCCACCTTGCGTCAGGCGGAGGGGCAACTGTCGAAGGCCGCCGCGCTGCTCGGCATCGGGCGGACGACGCTGTGGGAGAAGATGCGCCGCCTCGGTCTGGCACTGGGGGAGGCGGACGCGTCGGGGCAGGCGATGTCCGAAGAAAGGGTGTAACGGTCAGGCCCCCGTCTCCGTCCAACGGACATAAGGCGCGGATTGGCCGCGCCATGACTTGGATGGAGAATGGGATGTCCTTGACGATGCTGGAAAAGGAACTGATTGCGGTGGCGGTTTCGGTGGCGGCCGGGTGCCGGCCCTGCACCATCTACCACCTCGCGGAGGCGCGGCGTGCCGGCGCCGCCGACGCGGATATCGAGAAGGCGGTGGCCGGGGCCATCTGCGTGCGGACCAGCGCGGCCGAAGAGATGCGCCGCCATGCACTGGATCTGGAACCGGCGCAAAGCGGCTGCGGGTGCAACCCGACCGACGCGCTGGCCGAGCTGGTCGCGCTCGGCGCTTCGTTGGCCGTCAATTGCACCGCCAACATCGACAAGCACCTCGCCGCCGCGCGGTCCCTGAACGTGCCGCCGCAGCACCTGGACGAGGTCGCCGCCCTGGTCACGATGATCCGCTCCAAGGCCATCAGCCACGCCGAAAAGAGCTTCGGCGGGGTGGCCGGATGCGCGCCGGTGACGGCGGGCTGCTGCGGCTGACCGAGGGGCGCCCGCACCCTTGGTGCGAGGCCGGGTGCGGGCGCCTTTCTACCGGCTTCCGCCGCGCGGCGTGCAGGGGACGGCGTCGCGGCCGAAATCGAGTTGGCAATGCCGTCCCAACCGCTCGCGCAGCGCCGCCTGCGCCCGGTGCAGCAGCACCCGCGCGTTCCCTTCGCTGATACCCAGGAGTTCTGCGACTTCGGCGTGGTCGGCGCCGCCGATGTCGTGCAGGGTCAGAACCTCGCGTTGCCGGTCGGGCAGGGCCATCAGGTGATCGGTGATGCAGGCGCCCATTTCATCCCGCATCAGCGCCATGACCACATCGCCGCCCGCAGGCAGGTCGTCCAGCATGCCCTCCTCGGCGGCCACCTCGCGGCGGGTTGCCGGCCGGCGATGATGGTCGCGCAGGACGTTGAGGGCGATCGCTGACAGCCACGTCGCCGGCTGCGAACGCCCGGTGAACGTCGCGGCGGACGTCATCGCCCGCAGAAAGGTGTCCTGCACGATGTCCTCCGCAAAGGCGGCATTCCCGACAACGCTCAGGACGAAGCGGTGCAGGTCGGCCCGGTGGGCGGCGAGATCAATGCCGCCATCCCCCTCGGTTTTTCTCACGGCGCTGGTCGGGACCATACTCGTCTCCATCGTTCTGGGCGCTCTCACCGTGCACCGCGCTCGTACCAGCCGCGCGAGCCGTTTACCAGGCGCACGACCGACAACATGACCGGAACCTCGACCAGCACGCCGACCACCGTCGCCAGCGCCGCGCCAGACTGGAAGCCGAACAGCGCGATGGCGGCGGCCACGGCCAGCTCGAAGAAGTTCGACGCGCCGATCAGCGCCGATGGCCCGGCCACGCAATGCGCCACGCCGAAGATGCGGTTCAGCAGATAGGCAAGCCCGGCGTTCAGGTAGACCTGGATCAGGATCGGCACGGCCAGCAGAGCAATGACCAATGGCTGGGCTATGATCGCCGCGCCCTGGAAGGCGAACAGCAGCACCAAGGTGGCCAGCAGCGCCAGCAGCGATGCCGGGCTCAGCTTCTTCAGCACCCGCTCCAGGGCTGCCGGGCCGCCCGACGCCAGCAGGCGCCCGCGCCAGACCTGCGCCGCGCCCACCGGGATCACGATGTAGAGCACCACCGACAGAAACAACGTCTGCCACGGCACCGTGATCGCCGAAAGGCCAAGCAGCAGACCAACAAGCGGAGCGAACGCCACCACCATGATCGTGTCGTTGAGCGCCACCTGGGTGAGCGTGAAGTGCGGCTCGCCCCGGCACAGGCCGGACCAGACGAACACCATCGCCGTGCAGGGCGCGGCGGCCAGCAGGATCAGCCCCGCGATGTAGCCGTCGATCTGCGCCTCCGGCAGCAACGGCCGGAACAGGTGCGCAACGAAGAACCATCCCAACAGTGCCATGGAGAATGGCTTGACGCCCCAATTGATGAACAACGTCACCGCGATGCCGCGCCAGTGCTTGCGCACATGATGCAGCGCGCCGAAGTCGATTTTCAGCAGCATGGGCACGATCATCAGCCAGATCAGGCCCGCCACCGGCAGGTTGACCTGCGCCAGCTCCAGACGGCCCAGCAGCTGGAACGGCGCCGGCACCAGATGGCCGAGCGCGATCCCCGCGACGACGCACAATCCCACCCACAGGGTCAGGTAACGCTCGAAGAGGCCCAGCGCGGGGGCGGTGGCTTCCAGTGCCGCGACATCGGTATGGGCGGTCATGATGTTTCCCGTTCAGCCTTCGATGAGGGTTTGCCGCCCGCCCGTCGTTTCATCGTCAATGACGCTATACAGGTCCGGATTGCCGGTGCAGCAGTTCCGCAGCAGGAAGGACACCACCTCCGTCATGGTTTCGATGGCGGCGCTGTAGATGATCGACCGTCCTTGCCGGCGCGACGTCACCAAACCGGCGTGGCTGAGCTGCGTCAGGTGGAAGGACAGGGTAGCAGGCTGCACGCCGAGGCGGTCGGCGATCTCGCCGGCCGGCAGGCCCATCGGGCCGTGGCACACCAGCAGCCGGAAGATGTCCATGCGGGAGCCCTGAGCGAGCGCCGCCAGCGCGGCAATGGCGGCGTTCTTCCCAAGGCTGTCGTGATCGTAGGAGCAACAGGTCGCCGTCACGGTGCACACCCGCCTTTTAGGTGAATGCTGGTTTCGCGGGATCGCCGAACCCGGCGGAATCACGCCGCGCCTTCGAAGCTTCGCGAATAGTTCAGGTACTTTTCGCGCCGCTTCAGGCCGGCTTCGATGTCCTGGATGCTGAGGCTCGTGTTTGCGAACTCAGCGTGGCGGTCCTCGCCGAGGAAGCCGATGGCGTCGGCCCGGCACTTGCGGCAGTGGCGCATCAGCTTCACCGGCCCCGCGCACCGCGCGCGGAGCGCCTCCAGCTCCTGGGCGGTCGGCTCGCGCTGGCCGGTCAGGCCGAAATGGGTGCCGTGCTCCGGGGCGGAGATCAGCGGCATGATGTTGTGCATGAAGGCGCCCCAGGCGGTGATCGCCCGGTTGACGGCGACCAGATGCTCGTCGTTGATGCCGGGGATCATGACCGAGTTGATCTTGACCAGCATGCCGGCGGCCACTGCGGCCTTCATGCCCTCGCGCTGGCGTTCCAGCAGGATGGCGGCCCCGGCGCGGCCCTCGTGGCGCTTACCGTCGAAATAGACCCACGGATAGATCCGCGCGGCGATGTCGGGGTCGATGGCGTTGATGGTGATGGTAACGTGGCCGACGCCGAGCTCCTTCAGGGTGCCGATGTGGTCGGCCAGGACCAGCCCGT
>JAEZID010000569.1 GCA_023416195.1 Pseudomonadota bacterium
ATTGTCGGCAGCAACGACGAGGGCATCACCTCGGCGCCGAAGCGGTTCGACGGTTTGGTGGAGGACGCCGAGACGCTGACCATCAAGCGCCGCGCCCGCGTGCTGGAAACCCGCCGCACCGGCGCGCCGGCCAAAGGCAACCTTGAGGACTGGCGGGAAGCCGTCACCCTCGCCGTTCCCGGCCATGGCGATCCCCTGTCGCTGGTCTCCTACCCCGGCCTGTTCGCCCATGGGCATCTCGACGCCGGCACCGAATGCCTGCTGAAGGTCCTGCCGGAGATCGCGCCGGGCACCGCCGTGCTCGATTTCGGCTGCGGCGCGGGCGTCATCACGCGGGCGGTGCGCGAGCGCACGCCCGACGCGCGCCTGACCCTGCTGGACATCGACGCGGTGGCGCTGCACGCCGCCCGCCAGAACGTTCCCGACGCCGAATACGTGTTGAGCGACGGCCTGTCCGGCCTCGGCACGCGGGAGCGGTTCGGCCTGATCCTCTCCAACCCGCCGCTCCATCGCGGCAAGGACGAGGATTTCGGCATGCTGGAGGCGCTCGTCGCCGGGACCAAGCAGTATCTGAAGCTGCGCGGCTCCCTGGTCGCCGTCACGCAGCGGACGGCGGGCGTCGGCAAACTGTTCAAGACCGCCTTCGGCCACGCCGATTTGCTGCTGGAAACGCCGCAGTTCCAGGTGTGGAAGGGCACGCCGAAATAGGCGCGCCCTTTCTCCCTCATCCCTGCTTCAGCAACCGCGCCGCATCGACGGCGCCGTAGGTCAGGATCGCGTCGGTGCCGGCGCGCTTGAAGCCCATCAGGGTTTCCATCAGCGCCTTGTCGTAATCCATCCAGCCGTTCAGCGCAGCCGCCTTCAGCATCGCGTATTCGCCGGACACATGATAGGCGAAGGTCGGAACGGCGAAGCTGTCCTTCACCCGGCGGATGATGTCCAGATAGGGCAGGCCCGGCTTGACCATCACCATGTCGGCGCCTTCCTGAAGGTCCATCGCGACCTCGTGCAGGGCCTCGTCGGTGTTGGCCGGGTTCATCTGGTAGGTCTTCTTGTCGCCCTTCAGGTATCCGCCGGAGTTCACGGCGTCACGGAACGGGCCGTAGAAGGCCGACGCGTATTTGGCGGCGTAGGAACAGACGCGCACCAACTCGTGCCCCTGGGCGTCCAGGGCGTCGCGGACGGCGGCGATGCGCCCGTCCATCATGTCGGACGGGGCGATGATGTCCACCCCGGCCTCGGCCTGCGACACGGCTTGGCGAACCAGAACCTCGACCGTCTCGTCGTTCTGGACGTAGCCGTCGCGCAGGATGCCGTCGTGCCCGTGGCTGGTGTAGGGGTCGAGCGCCACGTCGCCCAGGATCCCGACCTCCGGAACGGCGGCCTTCAGCGCGCGGATGGCGCGGTTCATCAGGTTGTCCGGATCGTAGGCGGCGGCGGCGTCCTCCGACTTGCCCTCGGCGCCGACGACGGGGAACAGGGCGACGCAGGGAATACCCAGGTTGCCCGCCTCGCCGACAGCTTCGATCAGCAGGTCGATGGTCAGCCGTTCCACGCCCGGCATGGAGGCGACGGGCTCGCGGCGGTTCTCGCCCTCGATGACGAAGACCGGCCAGATCAGGTCGTCCACGGTCAGCGTGTTCTCGGCGACGAGCCGGCGGGTCCAGGCGTCGGCGCGGTTGCGGCGCAGGCGGGTGCGCGGGAAGGCGGACGACGAACGGAAGGTCGGAGAGGGCATGGGGCGGGGGACCTGACGAGTGCTCTTAATGCGTGCGGCGCGATCCTACGCCCCTTGGGTGTGCCGACTCAAGCCGCACCGCTCATGCGGCCGGCGCATGAAGGATTTCATGATCGGCCGGCCGCATGCCCCTCTCGCACTCAGCTGCGCAGAGTGCTGTCGGGTTGGACCGGCGTGGGTTTTGGGGGGGCCGGAAACCCCCCCCCGGCGGCACAGGTCTGAATCCCGAATCCTGCGCCTCCATCAGCCAGCGGTGCGACTCCTTGCGCCATGTGGAGACGAGTCCGCCGGTGAAGGCCGCCCCCTCCCACGACCGCACCTCGAAGGTCACGCGCGGCGGGGCGATGGTGATGAGGTTGTAGGCGTTCGCCTCGTTGCGCAGGCGGGTGGAGGTCGCGGTGGACGCCTGCGCCACCAGGATGGAGCGGGCGACCTGCGTGTGGTGGGTCATGATGTCGCCGGAATAGGCCTTGTGCAGGTGCCCGGCCAGCAGCAGGTCCACCCCGCAGCTCTCCAGCGCCGGCAGGGCCAGCTTGTGCCGGCCAACCAGCCTCGTCCCCGGCGCGTCCGGCGGCGGCAGGAAGGGGTGGTGGGTGAACAGCACCTTGAAGACCGTCTCGGGCAGGGCGCAGAACACCTCGCGCACGCGCTGGATCTGCGCCTTGTTCATGCGCCCTTCGGAAAAATCCATGATGACCGAGCGGGCCGTGTTGATGCCCAGCACCGCGATCTCGGAATCGACGTGGAACGGGCTGAGGTCGCGGCTGATGTAGCGCTTGTAGTTGCCGAACGGGTCGATGAACCGCCGCACCACGTTGTAGACCGGGATGTCGTGGTTGCCCGGCACCACCAGATAGGGGAAGGGCAGGCGTTGCAGGAAGGCGCGCGCCTCCTCGAAATGCCGGACCTTGGCGCGCTGGACGAGATCACCGGAGATGACGATCAGGTCCGGCCTCGAAGCGGTCAGGTCGGCCAGCAGACCCTCGACCACGCACGGGTCGATGCGGCCGAAATGCAGGTCGGAGATGTGGGCGAGCGTCTTCACGGTGTCCCACCCGTCTTCACGGCGTTCCATTCGATGGATCGGCCTTCGGGGCGAGGACCGTCAGCGCCTTCGGCCGGATCCGGTAATGCAGCGGCTGTTCCATCTGCCGCACCTCCCCGTCGTTGACCATCTTCAACCGCCGCCGCCGGCTGTGCACGGTCAGCTGGGTGGCGGTCAACGTCTCCAACTCCTCATCCTGCTGCCAGGTTCCCAGAACCGTGCGGCCCATCAGGCGCAGCATGGCCCAGGCGTCGCGATGGCGCGCCACATAGACGCCCAGCTTGCCGGAATCGAGCGCCGGTCGGTGCACCAGCAGGCTGCCGGCGCCCGCGTCGTACGGGTCGTTGGACACCACCAGCACCGGCGTGCGCACCCGGCGCGGTCCGTCGCCCCAGTCGATCCGCACGTCCAGCATCGGCAGCCGGTACAGCGCCTTGCCCATGGCGACGGCGGCGGCCGGCCATTTCAGCAGCCGGTGGCGGCGCCGCTTCTCCTCCCGTTCCTGCACGACCATGGGATAGAAGCCGAGGACGGAGCTGTTCAGGAACACCTCCCCGTTCACCTCCGCCACGTCGATGGCGCGCTTCTCCCCGTCGGCCAGGGCCTGCACGGCCTCGTCCAAATCCAGCGGCGTGCCCAGATCGCGCGCCAGCAGGTTCAGCGTGCCGAGCGGCAGGATCCCCATGGCCTTGCCGGTTGGCAGCAGCATGTTGACCGCGGTGTGGATGGTGCCGTCGCCGCCCCCGACGATCACCGTGTCGGCATCGGAATCGAGCGCGCGCCGGATCTCCTCCGTGCAGGCGGCGGGTTCCACGGCGGCCAGCCGCACCTCCGCACCCTGCCGTTCGAAGGCGGTGCGGATCGACTCCACCGTGTCGTCGATGGGCCGGCCGGCCAACGTGCCCGCGGACCGGTTGAGGACGATGGCCGCCTTCATTCGTCTGGTGCCCTTCCGTCAGCCTAGGGGAAACATGAGCGCTGCCGCGCAACGGACAAGACGGGTGCGGTGTTCCGCCACTGCTCTTCTGCTACTCTGCGGCGCGCGGCCCGCATGGGTCGCGATTTGACACGCGGCGTGCCGCCCGTATCATCGCGGGCCGGAAGGACAACGCTCCTGCAACGCACCAGCGAGAACAAACAATCCCATGAACGACGCTGCCGAAATCCTCTTTGAACGCCGTGGCTCCATCGGAATCGTCACGCTGAACCGTCCGAAGGCGCTGAACGCGCTGACCCTGGGCATGATTCGCCGGATGGACCCGCAGATGCGGGCCTGGGCGGCCGACCCCGAGGTGAAGGCGGTCGTCGTGCAGGGCGCCGGCGAAAAGGCCTTCTGCGCCGGCGGCGACGTGGTCAGCCTGTACGAGGCGGGCAAGGCGGCGCGCGCGGGGCAGGGCGACGGTTCGGCCATCCGCGCCTTCTTCAGCGAGGAGTATGTCCTCAACCGCCTCATCAAGAACTACCCGAAGCCCTACGTCGCGCTGATCGACGGCATCTCCATGGGCGGCGGCGTCGGCCTGTCGCAGCACGGCTCGCACCGCGTGGTGACGGAGCGCACGATGTTCGCCATGCCGGAAACCGGCATCGGCCTCTATCCGGACGTCGGCGGCACCTACTTCCTGCCGCGCCTTCCGGGGCAGGTCGGCACCTGGCTGGGCCTGACCGGCGACCGGCTGAAGGCGGCGGACATGCTGCACATCGGCGCGGCCGACGCCTATGTCCCCAGCGCCAAGCTCGACTCGCTCATCGCCGCCCTGGCGGACGGCGTCACCGCCGACGAGGCCATCGCCCGCCACAAGGAGCAGCCCGGCGACGCCCCGCTGGCCGCGCACCACGACGCGATCGACCGCTGCTACGCCCACGATACGGTCGAAGCCATCCTGGCCGCCCTGGACGCGGAAGGAACGGAATGGGCCGCCGCCCAGGCCGCCACGTTGAAGCGCGTGTCGCCGACCAGCCTGAAGATCACGCTGGAGGCCATCCGGCGCGGCGGCATGCTCGACTTCGACGGCTGCATGAAGCAGGAGCTTCGTCTCAGCCTTGCCTGCCTTCTTGGCGGCCATGACTTCTACGAGGGCATCCGGGCGGTTCTGGTGGACAAGGACAAGAACCCGCGCTGGAACCCCGCCGATCTTGCCGGCGTCTCCCGCGCCGATGTGGAGCGCCATTTTGCCGAGGCTCCCGGCGGCGATCTCGAATTCAAGGACTGATACGGACGGCGCCTGAAGGCACCGTCCGTATCACCCTCTCGATCGATGCTATCGCATTGATCTGCCGGGTTTCACCGGCGGCGCTCAAGGGAAGCGTTCACGCGCCGCCGGTATGACGGGAAAATCGCACTTGCAACGTGCAGGGGCGCGGGCACTTTCCGCGCCCTTGAGCGTTAGTAAGGGGAAATCCCTGCGGGAGTTGTCTCAAACGCGGCGGTTGTGGCCGCGGACGATGTGACCATAGACGTTGTGACCATAGACAAGGGGCGGCGGCGCAAGAACCCTGGACATATGGGGCTCGGGCAAAGGGGAGGTCGGTGATGCGGATGACTGCGTTCATCTCGGCTGGCGCCAAACCCAGTGCCGCGTCCGATGTTCCGCTTCCCTATCCACGGCGATTCGCGTTTCCCGATTGGAAAAGGCGGCGGACACATCGTCAGAAGACCTGCTCCGGGCGGGTGGGCAACCCCGGCGGCGCCCCCGTTTCGGGGCAATCCCGTTGCGCCCTACACCCATTTTCCGAAACTCAGGACAGCCGGCCATGGACTTTTCCGGCATTATTAAGATGATTACCGACGAATGATCGGTTAATCTCGTCTTAAGGACCCGGAAAGGCCACAGGTCGGCCCATATCCGGTACGAGCCAAAGGAGACCGCGGTGCGCAAACCCTACTATGAAAGCATCCTCTTGATTGAACGGCTTCACCGCCACTTTCTTGAGGTGCTTAAGACCGAGCTGGATCGGCTCGGTATCCAGGACATAAACAACGTCCAGAGCCTTATTCTGTACAACATTGGCGAAGACGAGATGACCGTCGGCGAGTTGACGGCGCGCGGTTACTATCTCGGCTCGAACGTGTCGTACAACGTCAAGAAGATGGTCGAGAACGGCTACTTGGGGCAGGAGCGTTCGCCGCACGACCGCCGGTCGGTGCGCGTCCGCCTGTCGGAAAAGGGCCTCGACCTCCGCGAAAAGATCAGCCGCATGTTCGAACGCCACCTGACGGCGTTGGAGAAGGCCGGCTTCAGCGACGAGGAACTGGTCAAGGCGAACGAGACCCTGCGCAAGCTCGAACGCTTCTGGTCGGCCTCCCTGGACTACAGCGGCTTTCCGCTGACGTCCGCGGCCTGATCTTCAGGTCGCAACCCGCGGTTTCCGGCTCCTGCGTTTGAAACGGGCGCGCCCCCGGCATTTTGCCGGTGTGGGCGCGCTCCGAGTCGGTATGCGGCCAATCCGGCCGCGCGTGCCCAAGTCAAGTCCCCAGATCACCTTCAGTCTTCAAGTACGCCCGCCGCGTTGCGGCGGGTGAGCTTCCGCGCGCCGAAACGGCGCGGCGCTCCGGCGCGCCCGGCGGCGAACGGCCAAACGCTAGGCCGTTCGGGATAAGCTCTTTGATGTTCTTTCCGTAATCTGTTCGCGTGGCAAACTACCCGACACCGGTACCAACAAGAAGCGGTGCTCCGAACGCCGCGCGAAAGGGAACGGGGGGAAATGGCAGGTGACGTGATCCTGGAGACGCGCGGCCTGACCAAGGAGTTCCGTGGGTTCGTCGCCGTGCGTGACGTCAGCCTGCGGGTGCGCCGAGGGTCCATCCACGCGCTGATCGGTCCCAACGGGGCCGGCAAAACCACCGTCTTCAACCTTCTGACCAAGTTTCTTCAGCCCAGCGCCGGGCACATCCTCTTCAATGGGCGCGACATCACGGCGGTGAAGCCGGCCGATGTGGCGCGCATGGGGATCATCCGCTCCTTTCAAATCTCCGCCGTCTTCCCGCACCTGACCGTGCTGGAGAATGTGCGCGTGTCGCTGCAAAGGCCGCTCGGCAACTCCTTCCATTTCTGGCGGCCGGAGGCGGGCCTAAACCGGCTGAACGGCCGGGCTATGGAACTGCTGGAGTATGTCGGCCTCGCCGTCTACGCAGACCTTCCGGCGGCCGAACTCCCCTACGGCCGCAAGCGCGCCTTGGAGATCGCCACGACGCTGGCCCTGGAACCGGAGATGATGCTGTTGGACGAGCCCATGGCCGGCATGGGGCACGAGGACATCGGGCGCATCGCCGCGCTGATCAGGCGCGTCTCGGCCAACCGCACCATCCTGATGGTGGAACACAACCTGTCCGTCGTCTCCGACCTGTCGGACTGGATCACCGTGCTCGCCCGTGGGGAGGTGCTGGCGGAGGGGGCCTATGCCGACGTCTCGCGCCATCCGAAGGTGCGGGAAG
>JAEZID010000002.1 GCA_023416195.1 Pseudomonadota bacterium
CGAGGTGCCCAGCACCCGATCCCATTCCGAACTCGGCCGTGAAACGCCTCAGCGCCGATGGTACTGCGTCTTAAGACGTGGGAGAGTAGGTCGCCGCCAGGTCGCCACGACGCGCACAGAACGCCAACATCAACGAAACACGCCGTCACTTGCATCGTCTTCCTCACCGTCCGTCCCCACGCGACCGCTGGAACATCCGCGGGGTGGAGCAGCCCGGTAGCTCGTCAGGCTCATAACCTGAAGGTCGCAGGTTCAAATCCTGCCCCCGCAACCACCGATACAGACACTCCTGTGAGCCCCGCTCCGGGAGTGTTCTGCTTTTGGGTCGTCTATTCCAGGATCATGCTGAGTTCGCCGCACGGCGTCACGTTGAGCTGACCGCGGGGGGGGGCAAGCGTCAACGTGATCTTCTCGACCGGTCCGTGGATGACATCGGCGGCCTCGCCGCGCTCCTCGGGGTGACTCGGCGCTTCGGTCAGCAGCGCCACCTTGCGAGCGGAAAGCTCCGCGATGTTCGGGTGGACGTGCGGCAGGTTTCGACTCATGGACCGCGCGATGCGGTGGGCCTTCAAGTCCTTGCGATACTCTGCTGTGGTCGGCATCAGTTCGGCCATTTCCACTTTTCCCGCCCGAACAACGCCAGAAGTCCATCGCCCAACGCGCCGCGCCAAGCAAAGTAATCGTGTCCGGCGGCATAGTCGCGGTAGGTGACATTGTAGCCCTTGGCCTCCAGTACATCGCGCAGGTGGCGGGAGCTTTCGAGGATGCCGATCTCGCCGTCGATCGTGCTTTCGAATAGGCCGGCGCTGAGGAACAGGCGCACCGGCCGCCTTTCGCGCGATGCCACACGCTTGGCGACATATTCCGGCCGGTCCGTCGGCGCGTCGGCGGGATGCCACCAGAAGGAACCGGAGATGGAAAGCGCGTTGCCGAACCGCTCCGGCCTTGCCAGCGCCGCCGTCACCGCCGCCAGACCGCCGTAGCTGGAGCCGGCGAGCACCGTGCGGCCGGGCCGTGGCCGGACACCCGTACGCTCCGTCAGCCAGGGCAGAAGCTCGCCCGCGAGCATCGCGGCGAAATCCGGGTTGGCCGGCAACTCGCGTGCCCGCGCCTCGGCGTTCGGGTTCCCGATGAAGACGGCCATGGTCGGTGGCAGGCGGCCGTCGCCGGTCAACCGGTCGAGCATCAAGGGCACCGGAGCGCGCGGGCCGAGATAGTCCGGCCCATCGAACAGAAGAAGCAGCACCGTGCCGGCGGCCTTGGGATCGACGCCGGGCGGCAGATAGACCGCCACCTCCCGTGCGTTGCCGAGGGTTCGGCTTTCAAACCGCGCGGTGACGAGCCGGCCGGCCGGCGCCGCCTTGGCGGAGCCCGCCTCATCAATGCCTGGCTGCGGCGGGGCGTCGGGAAGTTCGACCAGGGAGAACTGGTTGTAAGGATCGGGCGCGTCGGCGGGCCAGGGGCGGTGGTTCAGCGGGTCCGAGCGGAGCTGGGCCAGGATCGCCTCGCGGCATTCGCGGCAGGTTCCGGGAAAATCTGGCACATCCGGGGCGATCTGGTAGGACAGGCGGGTCGAGGTGGGGACGATGAAGCTTTTGAGCCAGACGTCGCTGGTGCCGAGCCGTTCGAGGTTTTCGTGGTTCGAGGTCGGTCCGCCCAGGAGCCGGACGTTGTGGCGCGCGCCGCGCACCAGGAAGGTCATCAGCGCCCGGCCGGGCTCCAGCAGCTCGACCAGCGGCGTGCCGCGCCGGGTCACCTCGCGCCAGAAAGCCTCGGTGCCGCCGCCGCGCTCCAGCTCCGCCGCCAGGGCGGCGACGGTCGGACTCAGGTGCTCGCGCGGGATGGGGTGCTGGTCCTCCTCCGCGATGCGGCGGGTCAGGGTCAGTCGGTAGTCGCCGGCCGTGCGCAGCGTGACCCGCAGGGCCGCCGTTTCGGAACCGGCGACGAAACGGAAGATCGTGCGTCCGGTTGTCCCGTTCAGCAGCAGTCGCGTCGGGAGCCCCCGCCGGTCGATCAGCCGCAGCTCGGCCGCCTCCGCTCCCGAGTCCAGCGCCCCTTCCACATAATCGCCGTCGTCCAGTTCCAGCCGGTGGACGGCGCTCCGCTCCGTCCCCACAGCACTGCCCACGATTGGAACGTTCAGGACCAGGGAGGAGCCGTCCGCCAGCCCCATGCACGCGTTCAAACCCATCGCCACCATTCCTGCAAGGACAAGGCGCCTCAATCCCGACAAGCGGATCATTCCGTCAACGCAGCGCCGCCGTCCGGACGGCTTCCACCGCTTCCCCACCGGCTGCGGCGGTCACGCGGTCGAGCAGCGGCCCGACGATCCGCAGGGAGGCGGGGGAGATGATGTCCTCGTGCGAGCAATGGGAGAGTCGGTGGACGGTCAGCCGGCCGACCAGGCCGGACCAGCTGTCCTCGGGGTCGATCTCCGGCGGGAGCGACTTCTCGGCGACGAACAGGGTCAACTCGCCGTCATAGGCGGGGGTACGAGCCTTGGACAACAGCCGCACCGCATCCTTGTAGTTGCCGAAGACGTGGCCGAACATCGCGCGCTTTTCCCGCCGCAGCTCCTCGTCCATCACGTCGGCGAGCGCGTCGGCGAGGAACTGTTCCTGCTCGCGTTCCGCGGCCTGATCGGCGTCGGTGCGGCCAAGCCCGCTCCAGTCGTGGGCTTCCGCCGGGTAGGTGTCGAGCAGGCCGAGGAAGTCCACCCGCTCGCCCATCCGCCGCAGCCGCGCCGCCACCCCGTAGGCGACGGTGCCGCCCAGCGAATAGCCCAGCAGATGATAGGGCCCCTGCGGCTGCACCTCGCGCAGGATGGCGATCTGGCGGTCGCACAGCTCGTCGATGCTCGCGCTCAGGGCCAGCGGTCCGTTGGGGCGCGGCGATTGCAGCCCGACGATCGGCCGGTCGCCGCCCAGATAGCGCGACAGGACGCTGTACTGCCAGGACAGGCCGGAACCGGGGTAGATGCAGACCAGCGGCGGACCCGACCCGTCGCGCAGGCGGATGACCGGCGCGAAGCCCAGGTTCTGCGGCTCCTCCGACCGTTCCAGGCCGGACAGGCAGGCGGCCAGCCGGGAAACCGTGGGATTCACCATGATCTGGCCGACCGACACCGATTGTCCCAAATCGCGGCGGATGCGCGCCGCGAGCCGCATCGCCAGGAGCGAATGCCCGCCGATGGCGAAGAAATCGTCGTCGGCGCCGATGTCGCCCAGCCCCAGCAGCTCGGCGAAGACCGCCGCCAGCCGGCGTTCCAGCCCCGGCGCCGGCGCCCGCGTGGAGCGGTCCGTGGCGGAGCGGGCGGCTGGCGGCGGCAGGGCCTTGCGGTCCAGCTTGCCGTTGGGCGACAGGGGCAGGGCGTCCAGCGTCACGAAGACGGCCGGCATCATGTGCAGCGGCAGCGTCCCTGCCAGAGCGGCGCGGAGGGCAGTCTCATCGACGGCGCCGCCGGCGGCCGGTACGATGTAGGCGACCAGCTGGCGGCGGTCCATGCCGGGGTCCATGCCGGTGTCGGCCGTGCCGCCGCTTGCCCCATCCCCCGCGGTGCGCTCGCCCAGCAGGGCGGCGGTGACCACCGTCTGCGCCA